>JACPVN010000246.1 GCA_016191715.1 Ignavibacteriota bacterium
CTTCGTGCGGTATTGTTTGGGGACCGTTTGTCCAACTCTCAAAGCCGGGTGTCGGAGCGCATAGACCGTGTATTGTTGCACGGGGAGAGACGCTTCACGTCACATGGGATTTTGGTGGTGGTTACCGTTTGCCCTATGCTCGTTCAACAGATGGAGGAATTACATGGGAAGAAACACGCGAGTTACTTCCCGATTCAACCCAATATACTCGGTTAGCACTCAATCCTTATATTCTGGCAAATCAAAAAACTCTTTTTATCATTTACATTTCAACGCATGGTAATGGAGTAACACCTGTTTATTGTATTACCTCGACCGACGGAGGAACAACCTGGTCGAATCCGGTACCGACAACACCCGACTCAAGTTATAATGTTTTAGATGCCGCTATCCACGGAGATACGATAGTGGTGGTATATCCGACTGAACATAGAAAATTATTACGGTCTGCGGATGGTGGGAAAAGTTGGGAACTTTCAAAAAATAAACAACCCCGCGGTGTGCCAAAACATGCACTCACACATGGAATCTTGCATCAAACGTATCAGGAAGATACAATTACTCACGTAGCATTCGAGACGATGTACCGTTGGTCAACTGATATTGGAGATTCGTGGAGCGATTCTCTTGTACTGACAACCATGGATGAAGATTATTCTTATCTCGCGGTAATCGGTACAGCCATCATTGATTCAGGAAAGTCATATCTTTTTAGCAGTTGGCGCGATACAAAATACGGGTGCCGTACAATGGTTGGCTGTAGTGTCATTTTACGTCGTAGTACGGATAACGGGCAGACATGGGAACCGGAAAAAACTATGACTGAATTACCAAATGGTGTTACTCAACCTTTTTCTTTTGGTCTAATTTCTTCATATAGGAATATGATTGGCGTTGTGTGGAATAATGATGAATTACGTCATATCAATTTTCGGTACAGTTTAAATGGTGGTACTACATGGTCAGATTTGTGTGATGTTACACCAAACGGTCGTGCAAGCCAACCGAGTAGTGCTGTTACAAGTTCGGCTTTCCATGTTGTATGGAGTGAGTATGAGTATGTGAATGACTATTGGAGAATATACTATCGACGCGGCGTACTGTTTCCAAATGCTATGAATGAGGAAACTGTTCAACCTAAATCATTTATGTTAGAGCAAAATTATCCCAACCCGTTTAATTCTTCAACAGTAATTCGTTATCAGTTATCAGTGAGCGGTTATGTAACGTTGAAAGTGTATAACTTGCTCGGACAAGAAGTAGCAACTTTGGTAGATGGGTTTCAGGAATCAGGCTCCAAGTCAGAGAAGTGGAATGTGAACGGATTGCCGAGCGGAGTCTATTATTACCGCTTAAATGTATTTCACAAAAACTTCGGAATGACATCGGTATCAAAAACAATGGTTGTAACCAACTGAATAGAATATTAAAAGAGTGTTACATAGATGACAGGAAACATTCTGGGCATTATATAACAAGGAGAGGTGACGCCTCACAGCGTCACCCCTCGGATGAGGTTGACAAAGCTGTGAAGACTGTGTCGTTGTTCGACACGGAAATGCTTGTCATCTCGTCCCTAAAATACGAAACATTAACTAACCGAACAATTACCCGCTGTACCCGTTCAGGGTAACATTCGCTTCGTACGGATGCTGTGAGCGGCGGATTTTTATAACCTATTTTAGGAGATATACAATGAAAACTTTATCGTTTTCTTTTATTCTTATCATTGCCATTGCAATGATGCTTTGTCCTTCTGTGCTCTATACGCAGTCGTGGCAATTTACCAACGGACCGAATCGCATCCATGAAGTACTCGATATAGCAATCGGAAACGATGCGACCGGTCAAAGACTCTATGCAACCGATGTTGATGAGTTAAAAGTCTCAATCAATGGCGGTTCTACATGGTTACCTACAGAACAAACGCTACTACTTCCTGTTGTTGTTGCGGCAAAAGGGAATAACAAGAATCATGCTCTTGTTGCAAAAGATAGTTCTACTGTTGTGCATTATACAACGGACGGCGGTTCAACATGGATTCCTGTAACTCCCCAAGGGATAAGTACCGTATTTCAACCTCAACGACTTACAATCTCAACTTCTGACCCAACGCTTGTATTTCTCGGAACAGAAAAAGTCAGTAATGGAAGTACACAGACATCACTTTGGAGAAGCGCTACTGGAGGTGCCGATTGGTTTTCAGTTGATTACTTTAAGGATTATGCGCGAACATATATAAATGACGTTCTTCCTCATACCAATGCAACATACGCAGATTACATTTTTGTTGCAGGTACAAGCACTGATTTGATTGAACCGCTTGTAGAGGCTGAGGACCCAATTGGCTCACCACTATCCCAAGGGATATGGAGATCACCCGACAAAGGACTCACGTGGTCTGCCGAAATGGGTGGAATTCAGAGTACTGATAAAAACATAACGGCATTGGCATTATCCTATCGTGATGTAAACGACCAGGTGTTGTTTGCGGCGGTTGTAAAAACAACAGGTTCTGCCAAGTTGTATCAAACATTAAACCCTACAGCGTATTCTATCAACTGGAACGTATCGCCCGCATTACCATCTGCTATTACACAAGTTCGCTCAATGGCAGTGAGTCCTTCAGATGCCAGCGTAATATTACTTGCAACGGATGCAGGAATTTATCAATCAGCAGATAGAGCAGGTTCATGGACAGTACAAAATTCCGGACTACCGACTGCCGCACTCAATGTTCATCGTATCGTATTTGACCCTTCGGATGGAAATACTGCGTACGCAGCCACTGGTGTTTCCGTGTATAAAGGAATATGCCAAGCTGGAACATGGAGTTGGACTCAGCAAATTACAGGCATTACGTACTTAGACGCTTCGGCTGTAGCCGCGCACAATGGTACACTGTACAGTGTCGGTATAAATTGGTCTGGCATTGCAAAGTATTCCGGTGGCTCATGGGATATTATTACCACGATAGATAATTTTATCGGTGAAGAAGTCGCTATTAGTTCTACGAATCCTTCCTACGTTTTTGTTGGCGGTGCATTAGGAATTGTCAACAATTATGAAGATGCAGTATTATTTCAAAGTACAAACAGTGGTACAAGTTGGCCGAAAAAATATCAGTTAACCGCAGGTCATGTTGAAGTGATAGTTCCTGATACGAAAACGAACTCCCAATATGTTTTTACCGGAGTTGCTGGTACTCCCTCCACATATAATTTCTCTCGAAGTACGAATCACGGAAGTAATTGGTTACAGCAAACTATGTATCAATCTGGGGTCAGAGTAAATACGATTGCGGTGAATAAATCAAGTGGTAGTACATATTCAAGCGTCTGGTATGCAGGTTTGGGTACCGGACAGGGCGTTTGGAAAACATCTGATGGAGGTGCAAATTGGAGTAGGGTTGCTTTAAATACTTATTCGATTAATGCAGTAGCTCTCAACTCCAATACTTCAACACTTGCAAACACAATTTATGCGGCAAGTTCATCACAACTCTGGAAAACGACAAATGGATTCACAGGCGTGTCAACACTTTCAACTCCTTTCACGGGGGCTCGGCGAATGCTGATGCACCCAACCTATCCGAACGATGCAAATCATTTATGGGTTATAACCAACGATGGAAATAAGATTTATAAAACTGTAGATGGTGGAAGTAACTGGTATGAAGTTTCGACAAGTTCATTACCAAAACCAATGAACGATTTACGGAGAGACCCAGCAAATAGTCAGTTCATTTATGTCGCTACAAAGGAAGGAGTTTATAAAATTGACCCGTTGCCAGAGCCTCCAACTAATTTCAGAATTACAGCGACGACCATAGGTTGTGGAGGCGGTGGCGGTGAAGGGTTGAATGGAGGTGGCGTTGGCATGAATGGTAACGGCGGGGCTACGATTGAATCTGGTGGTGGTGGATGTTCGTATTATCCTCGTCTCGCATGGGATGCTAATGCAGAACCAGAGGTTAATACTACGGGGGGTGAATATGAAGTATGGCGAAGCACTAATGCTTATTCAGGTTTTATACTCCATACAGCTTTACCGTATACGCAAACTTCTTATACAGATTGCGATGTATGCTATGGAATGACTCCAGCTTATTATTACAAAGTACGTGCAAAAGAAGCAGGTGGAATTTATTCAGATTTTTCAGGCGTCATAGGAACACTGCCACAAAAAATAGGTTCGCCAGAGAATAATTCAGGCACATCAGAACAGCCAAGTATCGCAAAACTATTTCAGAACATTCCGAACCCGTTCAATCCTCAGACAACAATCAACTATTCACTTCCTGAAGATATGAATGTAAAACTCACTATCATTGACCTCTTAGGTCGAGAAGTAAAAACGCTTGTTGATGGAATAGAATCGAAAGGGTATAAATCTGTACGGTTCGACGGTACAGAACTTCCCAGTGGAATTTACTTCTATCGTTTACAGGCAGGTACATACACCGATATAAAGAAGATGTTATTGACAAAATGATGTTGTCAATTCATCAGAAATCCCGGTATCTTTGCAGGCGAGATTGATGCATAACATAGTGTTCGAATAACATTTTGAAAATAGTGGATGATTCTAAGATACATTCTTAGAACATAAGGAAGATAAAATCCCGGACATAGTAGAATGCTCGGGATTTTTATTACACACCCCTCACCCCTCTTGCCAAAGGCATCCCTTTGGGACATGAGTGGAATTATTAACCGTTATTGAATTACCCCCTCCATAACTCCAACACTCCAGTACTCCACTCAGCAGTTATTCCATCTTCCACTCCGGCAATCTTCCCGGTGTGTACGGTGCGCCTGCGGTTTCGAGCGCATTCTCAAGGTTTGAAACATCAACTTTGATGAGTGTTTGAATTTTTTGAAGCTCTGCGCCGAATTCTTCTCCTGCGATTGCGTAGGCGTCTTTGTGTGTCTGTGTTGGACGGGAGGTTGACATTCGCTCATCATCTACGATTCGATTTATTCGTTCATTGATGGTTGGCGGAGAACTTTCACTTCTTGAACGGAGTGTTCCATCTCCTTGCAAATTCCGTTGAATTGTAATTAGTTTAGTTTCAATCGCAAGAACAGATAGCAATAAGTTTTCTGTTGATGCAGGTGTTTCCTGTATTGCTTTTTTGATGGAGCCGAGCCGCGTTTTCAATTCGTTCACAATCTGATTTGTTCCATGCAATGCGCGTTGCAAACGGTTCACCTTTTGTTGAAATTCAACCAACTGCTTTCGCTCATCATCGGGCATAATTTTCTGTTCATGAACATAAACAGAAAATGTTTGCGGTTCTCCGAGTTGCGTCATTACTCCGGCTACGAGTTTGTACAACGTTGCAGTAAATGTTCCGGGCATAACAAGCGGACCACCTTCCGGTTCATCATCACTTCCGGGCGGCGGTGGAGAAGCGAGCATCGGCAAAGGATACCGTAAATCCCATGTAACACGATTGATGCCTTTTGAATTTGCGGCGGATAATCTTCGAACAATATTTCCTTCGTTATCCGTAATTGTAAGAATCATGCCAGGCGCTTCTTCCGTATCTTCTGCGCGGAGTTCATCCCATGTCGGATACTTGACCGGCTGTTTATTTTTCTCCGCTTCTTTTTCTGCTTCCTGTCTGATTTCTTTTTTTGTTTTCAAAGCATCTTTCAAAAAATAAGTGAACGTAGCGCCGAATGAAGGATTGGAAGCGGTGTAATACGATTCACCCTGCGTCGCTTTCTTCGAGCCGCCAAGCGGGTAGGCGAGAATGTACATCATCGCATCTTTCACCGCGAAGGTTTTCACTTCCTGATTGAAATCTTCCGGTTTGATTGTTCTCAGCGGTGTGTAATTATCAAGCACATAAAATCCGCGCCCGAACGTTGCAAGTACCAAATCGTTTTCCCGCTTTTGAATTGCGATGTCACGAACGGCAATCGTCGGCAATCCGCCTTTCATTTGAATCCATTTTTTTCCTCCATCAATTGTAAAAAAGATTCCGTACTCAGTTCCAATAAATAATAAGTTTGCGTTCACATGGTCTTCTGCGATCGCAAGCACTGGTCCGTTTGCAGGAAGATTCGCTTTAATAGATTGCCACGATTTCCCTGCATCGGAACTTTTCAAAATGTATGGAGCGAAGTCAGCATTTTTATGATTATCAAACGAAGCATAGATTGTTTGAACATTGTGCTGAGATGTGAGGAGACGCGTAACAAATGTCCGCTCCGGAACTTCAGGAAACTTTTCGTACTTCGTCCATGTAGTGCCGTCGTCTTCCGTTACATGAATCAATCCGTCATCCGTTCCGACGACTAACATTCCTTCTTTCAACGGAGATTCTGAAAGTGCAGTGCAGTTTCCGTAGAGCGAAGTCGAAGAATTTTTTGCAACGGCATCTACGCCCCAAACTTTTCCCATCACTTCCAATGTGTTGCGGTCAATCTGCCGTGTCAAATCTCGGCTGACAGGTTTCCACGTGTCGCCGCGGTCATCGCTTTTGAAAAGTTTGTTCGCGGCAAAATATATTCTCGTATGCTTGTGCGGACTGATGATGAGCGGAGAATCCCAGTTCCATCGCAAGCCCTCTTCGCCTTTTGCAGGTTGCGGTTGAATGCCGATTTCTTCTCCGGTTCTTCTATCGTAACGGACAAGTCCGCCGTACTGACTTTCGCTATAGACGATGTTCGGGTCTTCGGGGTCAACACGAGATTGGAAACCATCGCCGCCGGTGGTGATGAACCAATCAGCATTGGTGATTCCCGATGCGTTGCGCGTTCGTGATGGTCCGCCGAGCGTTGAGTTATCCTGCGTTCCGCCATAGATATAATAGAAGGGTGATGAGTTATCAACACAGACATCATAAAATTGTGTGATAGGAAGATTGGCTTTGTAATTCCAATTCTGTCCGCGGTCGAAACTTTCGTACAAGCCGCCGTCACACCCAACGATATAGTGGTTTGTATTAGTCGGGTTAATCCACATAGCA
>JACPVN010000247.1 GCA_016191715.1 Ignavibacteriota bacterium
AAACCCCGTTCATCAAAAAAACATTCAGCAGGAAGTACAAATACAATTGATTGAAAAACGAACAGACTGCTAACAATGTAAGTTCTGTTCCAAAACCCAAAAGCCCGGAGAGCCGCAATGCGAATTTATCGGAGTACCATCGGTGAATCTCTTCTTCTGTTGAGACGGTTCCTCTGCACCATTCATCCAACTTATACATGAGCAAGTCTTGCCAGCCGTAAATCAATACAAACAATTGTTGAAGCCGGTAAACAATCGGGTCTCCCCTTTTATCTTCTTCCGTTATTTTCTCTGTGATACGATTGAGTTTGTATCGTTCTTCGAGATGAAGAAATGAGACCTGATAAAAAACGTGATACGAAACTCTCAACGTAATTCCTGCAAGAGAAAGTAATCCCAACACGAGCGTGCTAAACGATGGATGACTTTGATACACAACAGACGTAATTGCTGAGAAGATTGCAACATCAACAACAAAGTCACCGATGGAATCGAGGAACCGACCGCGGCGGGAATACAGTTGTTTTGCACGTGCGAGCTGTCCGTCTGCATCATCAATAATATCTTTCGCCATCACGAGCAATCCCGCAATTGCAATTGCTGTCGTGTTGTTAAATGTGTATGTAATTGCAGAGGCGAACCCAACAACTATTGCCAGTATCGTTACCTGATTGGGAGTGATCCGTGTCGGATAAATCAACCAAACAAACAACGCGGCAATCGGTCTCAACAAATAAATGTTAATGAACTCATCCGCATAGTATGAATCGGATTTGAGTGATTGTTTGAAGAAGACGATGGGGCTGGGGCGAGACACGTTAATTTCGAATTGCGAATTGTCAATTTCGAATTAGTTCACAGGTTAAAGATTTCATCTTTTTGCACTGTTTATGCATGAATCACCAAAGATTCCGCCGCTCCACCAAGCGTCCACGCTTGGTGATGAATGCGATTAGTTTTCGATGGTTCAGCGAGGACGCTGAACCGAGCGGTGAGGGTTCTCTGACAATTTCTTCGGCTCTTAGAAAGAGCATTGGAGAATTTCATCCTTACACTCTACTCCCTTGCTTTCGTATCATGAGATAAATCATATAACAATTTCCAGCAACTACGACTCCATAAGGAAATAATTCCAAGTTGCCAAGCAATACACTGACGATGAGTAGCGTACGGTTGGTAGTCGGTCCTAACCAACCCCATAGTCGAACCATTCTTTTGGTTTGTTGGTTGACGATTCGTGGTTCCGGGTTTGTGGTTTGAGGTTTGCGGTTTGAGGTTTTTGATTGGAATTTGAGATACGAAATGTATAACCCAATAACCGAACGCTTCAGCCAGGATTGTTCTGCGACCATAAGTTGAAAATACTTTATCATTTCACTTTCAGGTATGTTGTGTACGCCTTTTGCATTGGCGATGTACGCGCACTGTACCTCATCAAACTTTATTGCATGTAGCGCACTGCTGATTCCTGCGGCGATGACAAACCACCATTGAGGATTTCCCACTGTTTCTAATCCGTAACCAATGCCGAGAAAGATAGCAACACTTGAAATGTAATCAGCGATTCCATCAACCAAACGACCGAGTGGAGTTCCATTCTTTTTGATGCGTGCAAGTTGTCCGTCTGCACAATCAAGGATGTTTGCAATCGTGTACCACAACGCTCCGAGCATCAACGCCGATGGTATCCCAATCGAAAAATAATACGCGGCGACAAGTCCGGCAAGCAACGAGAGAATTGTTATCTGATTCGGGGTAATCGGAGTTTTGGAAAGCGGAACGACAAGAAGGTAAGCCAACGGACGATAGAAAATCAAATCGAACGCTTCCTCCGCCTCCGGCATTTTCAAAGATTGACGGTATGTTTCTAACATGCCTGGCAGAACGGACTTATCTGTATTAGAAAATTCGTTCTGTTTTATACCAGCGTTCCGTAACATCCAACCAGAAAAATAAACCTCTCCACTTTCCAAATGGCTTATAGAATTTCTCAATCGTTTTATCAGTAACTCTCCGACCGTTTCGATGTTTCTCGAAGAATTGTTTGTTACACCAACTATCAATTGCGAGATAATCATAATGGCCAAGCAATTTCAGGATATTTCCCGCAGCGTACGGTCCGATCCCTTTTACCGAATGAACCTCATCGAATAATTCTTGTGTGCTCAGATGAGTTGACCGCCAACTTTCCAAATCAACCTCTTTCTTGATAACTCGCTGTGCTAATTCAAGCAAATACGGGGCGCGATAACCGACACGAATTTCTTTCCTTAAATATTTTTCAGAACAATCTGCAATCGCTTCAGGTTTTGGAAAGGAATAACAGGAAACTGTACGAGTCGTAGGCGGAAGACCGGAAACTTCCGTACCGAGTATCTCGCACAGATTCTTCACCATCATTGTGGTCAACGTCCAACTGCAATTTGTTGTGCAGAGCATTTTCACGACGTCTTCCCATACAGTCGGTGCGCGCATTAACCTTCCCGCTCCGTACTTCAACACCCAATGAAATTCTTTATACTTCTTTACTTCTTTATAGAAATCGGAATAATCATCGTCGAGTCGCAGGCAAGATGTTATTTGATTCGTCAGTTCTTTCCGTTCACTGAGAATTATTTTTTGGTTAGTGTTGACAGTAATTTGTACTTGGTACTTAGTACTTTGTACTTTGTTGTTTTGATGTCCGATACTTGCATTTAAAATCTTTCCGGAAGTTAATTCGAAGTTTCGTTGCAGTTGATTGCCATCATCAAATACTTCAAACGGTAATAAATCGCTCCAGCCGTGACTGTGAACAGTGCTTTTAAGATTGAAATCAGACGGAACGGAAAACGAAAACTTCATTCGTCTTCGCGGGTGTTGGTAAGTTTTGCGAGTAATTTTCTGTTGGTCGGATATTGTTCCATCGCTTTGAGCATGTTGAGCATCGCTTCTTTCGGTTTCATCCGATGCAACGCGCGACGCAATGATTGATGTTTCCCGGTATCACGTCCGAAAAGAAGTTCTTCACGCCTCGTTCCCGATTCAGGAATGTTGATTGCAGGAAAGATTCGTTCGTTCGCCAAATCACGGTCAAGAACAACTTCCATGTTGCCGGTTCCTTTGAACTCCTGAAAAATCAATTCGTCCATTCTCGAATTTGTTTCGATGAGCGCAGTGGCAACGATGGTAAGTGAGCCGCCTCCTTCGAGCGCACGTGCCGCTCCGAAAATTCTTTTTGGAATTTCAAGCGCACGCGCATCTATTCCACCCGATAATGTTCTGCCGCTACTTTGCTGAACTAAATTAAAAGCTCTTCCTAACCGTGTCAATGAATCAAGCAAGATGACAACGTCTTTTCCGACTTCGACTTTTCGTTTTGCATATTCAAGTACAAACCGTGAGAGTCGTGCATGACTTTCGCGTTCGCTATCGTTGGAACTTGCAAATACTTCTCCCTTAATAGTGCGACGCATGTCCGTTACTTCTTCCGGTCGTTCATCAACAAGCAAGACAATCAAATGCACCTCAGGATGATTAATGCTGATCGCGTTTGCCATTTGTTGCATCAGAATAGTTTTTCCTGTTTTGGGCGGAGCGACAATCAACGCGCGCTGCCCTTTTCCAACAGGACAAAATAAATCCATGACGCGCATTGATATTTCAGTTGGCGTAGTAGATAATGTTAAACGCTCGTTCGGGTCAATAGCGGTTCGTCGGGGCAATTCATCAACGTGCATCCACTCCATCGGATCTTTGCCGTTGATTTTCAAAACTCTTGCGACTTCCGGTCCTCCTCTTCCCTGACGTCGGACGAGACATTCGATCATTGAGCCGGGGCGCAAATCCATCTGGTCAATCATTCGGAAATTGATGTGTGGGTCAGTTTCTTTCTGTTGCATCTCGATAGAAACCTGACGGAGAAAACCTCCGTATCGCTGGTCTATTTCAAGCACACCTGAGGCGGTTGCCTGTGCAAAAGAAAAGTTTGGTTTTTTATGTTGAGTAAATGTTTCTGTTCTCATTTTGTATTAAATTTTTGTATCTTTGCCTCACCACGTTCTGAAATTGTTATGAAATCTTTTGATGTTCAAATTCTGTTACTCCGGCTAACTCTCGGCGCATTGTTCCTCAGCATCGGCATTGATAAAATCAATAGCGGCTGGCTAAGCAATTCCGAAGATTTAGTTTCCTCATTAACAAAGTACAAAGAAACCGCAACGGGTTTTCAGTCATATTATCTTGATGTTGTTGCGTTGCCTTTTCCTGATGTCTGGTCAAAACTCATAGCACTCGGAGAAGCCGCAATCGGCGCGTCATTATTGTTGGGATTACTTGCCCGCTTTTCTTCTCTTGTCGGAATATTCTTAGTGTTGAATCTTCACGCCGCGAATGGAAATTTATATTCGTTGAGTTTCTTCCAAAGCCCTTGGGCGGCGCTTGTAATTATTTGTTTCCTGATGTTGTTTCTTAGTCGTTCCGGTCGTATATTCGGTCTTGATTATTATCTTTCAAAATCAAGTTCAAAAAGTTTTTTCTGGTAATTCATAAACCTTGCGAAGGTTATCAATTGTCAAAACCTTCGTAAGGTTACAATGGACTATTGTTGACGTTTCCACTTCGTTCCGTCTTTCTTATCTTCAAGAGTGATTCCGATTTTCTGCAGTCCATCACGAATCTTATCTGAAAGTGACCATAATTTTTGACTACGAACTTCTGCGCGAACGTCAACAATTATTTGCATCAAATCTGCGGTTTGATTCCCTTCGCCCGATTGCGTATCAACATTACTTGGGATGATTCCCAAAACCTGACCGCCAAGTTCACTGAATAAATTATCAACTGCATTTAATGTTTCTATTGATAACTCATTCTTCGATAAACCGACATTCACTTCACGGCCTAAATCAAATAACAGAGCGATTGCTTGGGCTGTATTGAAGTCGTCATTCATGGCATCGAGAAAATCAGACTTGAATTTGGTTAGGAGGATTGTTTCGGGGTTCGGGTTTTGGGTTTTGAATTGATTCAAATCCCGATATTCAAAACTCAAAACATCACGAATTTGCCGAACAGTATTGAGCAACTTCTCGTATCCGCTCTTTGCACCCTGCAATGCTTCTTCACTGAAATCGAGTGTGCTACGATAATGACTTTGCAAAATGAAGAATCGAATGACAAGCGGATTGTATTTCTTATACAAATCCTTCAGTAACGTAAAATTGCCGAGCGACTTGCTCATCTTCTGCCCGTTCACAGTGATGAGATTGTTATGAATCCAATACTTCACGAACGGTTTTCCTGTCAGACATTCACTCTGTGCAATCTCGCACTCGTGATGTGGAAATTGGTTGTCCAATCCCCCGCCGTGAATATCGAACGTTTCACCCAAATATTTCATTGACATTGCAGAACATTCGACATGCCATCCGGGAAAACCTAATCCCCACGGACTAGTCCACTGCATGATATGTTCCGGCTCGGCGCGTTTCCATAACGCAAAATCATTCGGGTGTCTTTTTTCCGATTTGACATCAACACGGGTTCCGCTTTCTGCTTCATCCGTGTTTCTGCCTGAAAGTATTCCGTACTCTTTATCTTTCGAGACAGCAAAATAGACAGAGCCATTCACCTCGTACGCGAACCCTTTTTCAATCAACTGTTTTACAATTTCGATTTGTTCAGTGATGTGTCCTGTCGCTCGTGGAGAAATATCCGGTCGCTGAACACCGAGTGCATCCATATCTTCGAAATAACTGCGGGTATATTCTTCCGCAATCTGCATCGGATGTTTCTGCTCAATTTTTCCCTGCTTGATGAGACGGTCTTCACCTTCGTTCGTTTCGCCCAGTAAATGTCCGACATCAGTTATGTTTTGAACATACGTTACTTTATAACCAATGTAACGTAAATATCTGATGATTGTATCGAACGAAACATAACTTTTTCCATGTCCAAGATGAGAATGACCGTACACAGTCGGTCCGCAAACATACATGCGAACAAAGCCTTCTGTGAGTTGTGTAAATTCTTCTTTGCGACGGGTGAGAGTGTTGTAGATTGTTAGGGACATAAATTGTTTGATTTTAGAGTTTACACATACCGTACGAACAGTAGGGATTATAACTTGATTTATCCCACAGTAAAGTTTACAGTATCTTTTTTTCTTCCCATTTTCTTTTTTACAATTTTCACAATCTCGTCTAATTTTTCTTCGTCAAACCTACCATCTGCTTTCGCTCTAGTAATGATTCTTTCAAGTGTATAGTTCGAGTCTCCAGTTTGAATGAAGAATGTCCCCTCATCCGCCCGAGGGAAATATTCTTCAATAAATTCTATTTCTGTTTCGGACAAACAGCCAATTAAAGTTTTATATTTTATTTCAACTAAATCAACACCCATAATTTATTCCTTACTCTTATTATAATAAACCAACTTTCCTCTCTAGGTCTACCCATCTTTTTTTATGAGTATGCAATTCATTTACTGTTGCAGTAGTTAATTTTTTCAATTTGAATTTTATTTCGTGAAATGTTCCATCCAATAACAAATCAACTTTCTCGAATTCCTCCTCTTGAGCTACGATGAAAACATTGCTGTTCCAGAGGTCATGGGCGTGCTTTAATTTACCAAGAGCATGGTAAATGTCCCCACCTATTTGAATCTCAAAAACATAAGTTGGTACGCTCTTCTCAACCCTCCGCCAAACCACATCTAGTCTTTCAGCTTCCATTGGATATTCTTTTTCAGATATCAGGCGGTTCATTTTACCAACATGATGTATTAATTCCTGCAACTCAGAATGAGTTTTTGATGGTTTCGAATCGATAGTCCTTGCAACAAGTTCTTTTTTATTTTCATTTAATAAAAGATCACATCTAAAACGTTCTTGAAAAACTTTAACAAGTTTCTCATACGTATCCTTTTGTAGAAAATTAATCCCTCTTCGCATTTCTTGAATACGCAAAGGGACTTCTTTGCTTGAAATTCTTTCTTTGCTCCACTTTGGTTCTTCTATCATGTAGTCGATCTCAAATTCGAATCTGTAAGGATATATAAGTCGCCCTTCTCTTATTTCATCTGGCCACATGGGTTTATCTTGCACGAACTTGTTACCAACACGCCCTACTCCAACAATTCCCCTGACGGTTTTTGTAATAAAAAAGAAAATATGGTCGCCTGGATCCAATGCTTTCCATTCAGGATAAAGTTGAGACTTAACTCCCCAAATGCCATCTTGCTTAAAAGCAGTTTTCCAACTTTCCTCTGGTCCCATAATAACCC
>JACPVN010000248.1 GCA_016191715.1 Ignavibacteriota bacterium
ACTTACAATATGTAGAAGGTTACCGGCCCGATGTTGTAATAATTGATAAAGAACTTTTAAGAAGAACTTGGTATTTTGCTCAACTTCAAAATCACTATCCTTCGTTAATTCAACAGTCACAATTCGAACATGAAGATTTTATGAAGGAACTCTACAAATTTGAGAATGAATTACCCTATGACCCACGGCTCATAGAGTTTAAATATATTTCTCTCATACACAGTTTTGTGGAAAAGAATTGGAACACTCGCCCTGTTTATTGTTCTCCTGAAATTGAGGAACAGTATATAAATATTTATCAGAAAGTTCCTTCCGGATTGGTTTTCCGACTTTATCCTGGTAATGACACCGCATATAAAGAGATGAACACAAAGGAATTTGCCTTTACAGTTCCTGGAAATATTGATAAATATAGTTCCGGCTTGCTTTCTTTCTATTCTCGATCATACATGAATGCCGGAATGTACTTGCAATTTTATCAACAACAGGAAGTAGCAGAACTGTTTTTACGCAAGGGAAATGAACTTCAATCGCTTCTTCAACGTAATCGTTAAATGATTTCAAATAAGCGTTAAACTATAACGTTTGAAAGTATGGGAACATGGGAAGGAAATTGTTTTTTAGAATTATTTTCTTATATTTACACGCTCGAAAAGAATTTACCTGCCAAACGATATTAAAAACAAAGATTTTCAACAAATATCTAATACTAAGAGGTGGAGGAAGGGAATTATTGCCCTTTTTTGAAATAACATTTTGAAATTTTTTGCTGGCGTAGCTCAGCTGGTAGAGCAGCTGATTTGTAATCAGCAGGTCATCAGTTCAAATATGATTGCCAGCTCAAAAAAAGTACATTGACCGGGCAGGTAGCGAAGCGGTCAAACGCAACAGACTGTAAATCTGTCGGCTCAGGCCTTCGGAGGTTCAAATCCTTCCCTGCCCACAAAAGTTCGAGTTACGCGGGAGTAACTCAGTTGGTAGAGTCACAGCCTTCCAAGCTGTTGGTCGCGGGTTCGAGTCCCGTCTCCCGCTCTGAAAAATTTGCTTGCGTAGCTCGGTCCCAAAGGGATCCCTTCGGGATTGGTAGAGCATCCCGCTGTAGCGGGAAGGTCATCAGTTTGAAAGTACGGAAGTGAAGAAAGTAAAAGATGCTTGCGTAGCTCAGTTGGTAGAGCACATCCTTGGTAAGGATGAGGTCATCAGTTCAATCCTGATCGCAAGCTCAGGAATGTTCTCGAAAACATTGAAGTAGAAAAGTTTTTTTAGGAATGAAACATGAGAGATAACATAACTTTAGAATGTACAGAATGTAAGCGCCGCAATTACACGGCGACGAAAAATAAAAAAACACAATCCGGCAGGGTTGAATACAAGAAATTTTGTGCGTGGTGCAATAAGCACACACAGCATAAGGAAACGAAGTAATTCAACACACGTCAGTGGCTCAATTGGTAGAGCAGCGGTCTCCAAAACCGCAGGTTGGGGGTTCGAGTCCCTCCTGACGTGCTGCGCATAAAAACTTAAGATGCAGGTTTCAAGATGAAAGAAAAGATTATTGCTTTCGTTACCGATGTCATTAAAGAAATGAAGAAGGTAACGTGGCCCGAAAAGAATGAATTACGAGATTCAACACTCATCGTGTTGGCGGTTTGTGGTATTATTTCCGGTTTTATTTATTTGGTGGACTGGGTTGTGAACAAAGTTATTACCTCCATCTTATAAGTTGAGAATGGAAGCAACAGAAACTTCACAAAAGCGGTGGTATGTCGTTCGTGTCTATTCAGGACATGAATATAAAGTTAAGGCATACATGGAGCGCGAAATTCCGATGTCGAAATTATCCGACCGGATTACGAGCGTTATGGTACCGTCAGAGAAAATTGTTGAAGTAAAAGATAAAAAGAAGAAAAGTCGTGTTCGCACGTTTTTTCCCGGATATATTCTCATTGAAGCAGTTTTAGACAAGGAATCAAAACACTTTATTCTTGAAACTCCTTCGGTTTTAGGATTTATCGGTAATCGCGGGGAAGGGACACGAAACGAACCGCAGCCGTTGCAATATGAAGAAGTCAAACGACTCATTGGTAAAATGGAAGAGCGGAAAGATGTCGAAGTGCTTTCGACTCCGTTCATGCTTGGCGACCCGGTAAAAGTAATAGATGGACCGTTCAACAACTTTAGTGGTGTTGTTCAGGAAGTCCATGAAGATAAAATGAAACTGAAAGTGATGGTGAGTATTTTCGGTCGTAAAACTCCCATCGAACTTGACTTTAATCAAGTCGAAGCAGAGAAGTAATTTAGAAAGAGAAATCAACATGAAGAAAATAACCGGATATATTAAACTTCAAATTCCTGCCGGAGCGGCAAACCCGGCGCCGCCTGTTGGTCCTGCTCTTGGACAAAAAGGCGTGAACATTATGGAGTTTTGTAAGCAGTTCAACGCCCGAACACAGGGACAACAGGGATTGATAATTCCTGTTGTTATAACTGTTTTTTCAGATAAGTCATTCACGTTTATTACAAAAACTCCGCCTGCCGCAGTGCTACTTACAAAAGCCGCAAAAGTGGAGAAAGGTTCGGGTGAACCGAATAGAAATAAAGTTGGGAAAGTATCTAAAGCGCAGGTTCGTGAAATCGCTCAGATGAAGATGCCTGATTTGAATGCAAATGATATTGACGCCGCAATGCGAATGATTGCCGGAACCGCGCGCAGCATGGGCATCACCGTTGAAGATTAATATTCTTAAAAAAAAGTTTGAAGTGAGAATCACAAATGAAAAGAAGTAAACGATATAAAGCCGTTGCAACAAAAGTTAACGCTACGGAAATGTTAACAGTTGAAAAAGCGGTTCAAAAAGTTAAAGAAACTGCTACGGCAAAATTTGTCGAATCAGTTGATATCGCAGTCCGACTTGGGGTTGACCCGAAGAAGGCGGATCAAGCGGTTCGCGGAACTGTTTCATTACCGCATGGAATCGGTAAAGAGGTTCGCGTGTTGGTTATTGCCAAGCCACCGAAAGACGAAGAGGCAAAAGCCGCAGGTGCAGACCACGCTGGCTTCCAGGATTACTTGGATAAAATCAAAGCAGGATGGGCTGATGTTGATGTCATCATCGCTACACCGGATGTCATGGGAGAACTTGGTAAGTTAGGTAAGGTTTTAGGTCCTCGCGGATTGATGCCCAATCCGAAGAGCGGAACAGTCACGACTGAAATCGGAAAGACTGTGAAAGAAGTGAAGGCGGGAAAGATTGAATTCCGTGTTGACAAAGCAGGAATTCTTCATGCGACTGTCGGGAAGGCAAACTTCGAAAAAGAAAAATTAGTTGATAACATCAACGCATTTTTGGGAACGGTTGCACGTGTGAAACCGTCCTCAGCAAAAGGGCAGTACATCAAGAGTATTGCATTATCAACAACAATGGGTCCGAGCGTCATGATTGACAGGGCGGCTGTTGTTCATTAAGAGTGTCTATTACGCACATACATTAATTCACGCTCGCTGTCCCGCTTTTGGCGGGAGCTTCTCAGAGGGCAATTGTTAATGAAAGGTCAAGATGAAAAAATCTGAAAAAGACCAGATCATTGCAGAAGTAGAGCAAGAGATCTCGAAGGCGCAAGGATTATTCTTTACTGATTTCTCCGGAATTACAGTAGAGCAAATCACAGAATTGCGCCGTGAAT
>JACPVN010000304.1 GCA_016191715.1 Ignavibacteriota bacterium
CAATTGATTATTACGATGAATCTGTTGCGGGACTTGTTGGAGAATTTTTGGGAATTCCGACTGTCAACACTGTCATCAAACTTGAAGCAAGCAATGACAAAGTTGTCTGCGAACGGGAAATCGAGGGTGGACACGAAGTTGTGGAAACACAATTTCCGTGTGTCATTTCCGCTCAGAAGGGATTGAACGAGCCGCGCTATCCTTCGCTGAAAGGAATCATGGCGGCAAAAACAAAACCGATTGAAGAGAAACAACCCGCCGCGCTCGCTCCGAAAGTTGATGTCGTTGCAATGCATATGCCACCGGCAAAACAGGCAGGAAAAATTATCGGGACGGATGCAACAGCTGTTCCTGAGTTGGTGAGATTGTTAAGGGAAGAAGCAAAAGTCTTCTAAAAAAGATATGAGATTTGAGATATGCGATATGAAAAGATTACGCATATCTCAAATCACATATCGCACATCAAACAACATTTGAAAAAAGTATGACTAAGATAATAGCGTTCGCTGAACAGCGAGAAGGTAAGTTTAAAAAATCTGCATTTGAAACAACACAAGCAGCACGGAACGTTGCCGATAATTTGGGAGCGGAACTTGTTACGCTTGTTGTCGGAAACAATGTACAGGGTATCGCATCCGAGTTAGGAAATTACGGTGCAACGAAAGTCATTGTCGTTCAGGATGCCCGGTTGCAATTATATTCGACAACTGCGTACAGTAAAATTGTTGCGGAAATTGCAAAGCGGGAACAAGCAACTATTGTGTTTCTTCCTGCAAGTCAGATGGGAAAAGATTTGGCGTCACGTGTGGCGGTGAAATTGGACGCAGGCATCGCCGCAGATTGCACCGCGTTGAAAGTGGAAAACGGAACCATCGTTGCAACACGACCGATTTATGCAGGCAAAGCGTTTATTGATGTTACCGTTTCTTCGCAGGTGAAACTCTTCACACTCCGACCGAATGTTTTCACAGCGACGGCAAGTTCAGGTTTGGCAACGGTTGAAACAGCAACAGTTGAATTAAGCGATGGTGATTTCAAAACGAAAGCGACTGGAGTGAAAATTGCAGAAGGACGACCTGACCTGACGGAAGCAAGCATCATCGTCTCCGGCGGACGAGGAATGAAAGCGCCGGAACACTTCAAAATGATAGAACAACTTGCTGATGTTCTCGGCGGCGCAGTCGGCGCTTCCCGCGCAGTGGTTGATGCCGGTTGGCGCCCGCACGATGAACAAGTCGGGCAGACAGGGAAAACTGTTTCTCCATCGCTCTACATTGCGTGCGGAATTTCCGGCGCTATTCAGCATCTCGCAGGAATGTCCTCATCAAAATGTATCGTTGCTATCAACAAGGATAAAGACGCACCGATTTTCCAGATTGCCGATTATGGAATTGTCGGCGATGTGTTTGAAGTGTTACCGAAATTGAACGATGCCTGCACGGCGGCATTAGGCAAATAGCGGATGAATAAAATTCAGGTAGAAATATTGGGATTATCAACCAATCCAGCAAGCGGCGGAGCGTACGCGTTAATACTGAAAGAGACACACGGAACGCGTCGGATGCCGATTATCATAGGCGCGTTTGAAGCGCAATCCATCGCCCTCGAAATCGAAGGCATTAAACCGCCGCGCCCTCTTACACACGATTTGCTGAAAAACATCGTTGAGACGCTTGGCTCGGAGTTGCTGGAAATTGTCATTAATGAATTACGGGAGGGAACATTCTACGCGTATCTGCAAATAGACAGCCGTGAAGTTGACGCACGCCCGAGCGACGCGATTGCGCTTGCAGTCCGGTTCGGCGTTCCGATATTTGTCGCGGAGAATGTGATGAACGAGGCGGCATTTTACCCCGAAGAAGAGCAGGAGGGTTCTGCTCAAAAGAAACAATCGCCCCGTCTCACCAAACTCGAAGCGCTACGAGCACAACTTCAACAGGCAATCGAACATGAAGATTATGAGAAAGCCGCCAAACTACGGGATGAGTTGCGGATGTTGGAGACGCACGAGTAGAAGAATCTCATAGTTCTGCATTCTTTCTTATTTTATCATTACGCTAACTTGAAATACGGAGCGCTTTGTTCAACGCTTCTGCAAAAAAAGTTTTCGAGCGAACAGCGATAAATGAATCTACTATCTTTCCATTTTCATCCACAATAAATGTTGTGGGAATTGCATTGACGTTACCGTACGCCGATTCGATTTCATCGTTCGCGATGACGATTTGATATGTGATTCCGGATTTCTGTACAAACGTCCGGACATCTTCTACCACATCACTGCCGCGGTCTGTAGAAATACCGATGAAACGAACATTGCGGTCAGCGTATTCCTTACTTAATGCAATCAAATCGGGAAGTTCCATCTTGCAGGGACCGCACCACGTTGCCCAGAAATTCACCAACGTTACTTTTCCTTTGAACGAATCAAAGTTTGTTGTCTGACCATTTGCATCGGTGAAGGAAAAATTCGGGACTATTCCTTCCCGCAACTGCACGTTATCAATTTCGGAAACATTGTGCGCCGAAGCAGTAGAACCTGACTGTTCTGTCTGTTCAATTTCCTTCTCTTTTTTCGAGCAACCTGTGGCGAAGAGAAGTAAAACAATCAAAACAAAAATGGAAATATAGTTCATTGAGTACCTTACTTATTTTCTGTGATGTATTCTAATAAATCTTCTTTATCAATATCCGCCATCGTGCAACAGACCGTTGAATCTACAATGCGGACGATAAGTGTGCAATCGGATGAGTGGTGACGGACATACATTCCCGTCCGTAGCAATTCTTCCTTGATTTCTTCCGGAAGAAACAGTCCCTTTCCTTCCAGCACGTCCTGTAATTTGACCTGATAAAAATAAATCGGTTCGGTTCCGTATTCATATAAAACGTGAGCAACCTGAGCATCATTGTAATTCGAAAAGATTCCTCCTACCAAACGACATCGTTTCATGTCAGGAATACTGACTTTGAAGTTTGCCTTCTGTGCGAAAAATTGCTCGACATCGAACCTGTCGCCGGAACTGATTTGGGGTAGTAACGAGCCGGCTAACATCTTATCAAAGTTATTATATGTTTGATGGATGATGTCGGCATCGCTCGGCGCTGCGTGCGAATGATGCTCTTTCGATTGAGGAAAGAAGACCATGAGCAAGATAATTGCAAGCGCGCCGCTGAACACAGCAACCGGTTTCCATTTCAATCGAAACGGATTCAGTGTAAACCAGGAAGTTAGTGCGGGATTTGGAAATTGTTGCCGGAGTTGTGCGAAAATTCTCTCACGCACATGCGGCGGGGCGGCAACATGAGACAGTCGTTGCCGGACAATGCGTTTAGCCATGCTGTGCAACTCGAACTCGTTGCGGCATTGAGTACATTGTTTGAGGTGTTGTTCAAGAGATGGTCGTTCCTCAGCCCGTAGTTCACCATCCAGAACCGCGGGGATCAGTTCAGAAACATTTTTACAATTCACGATGAAGTTAACCTTGTATCAAAAATCCGATAATAATTCCTTAATGTTGAGTAACGTAGCCGTGCTGTTTCGCGTAATCATACAGTTGAGTTTGTAACATCTTGCGCGCTCTGTGTAACCGTGAGCGAACCGTTCCAATCGGGCAATCAACAAACTCGGCAATTTCTTCGTACGGCAGACCTTCGATGTCACAAAGAATAATCACCGTGCGAAAATCTTCCGGCAAGGATTCTAAAGCAGAAGTTACTTCATCATCAAGCAAGCCGCCGAAGATTTGTTGCTGTAAGTCGTTTGGGTCGGTTGACTCAGCGCGGATTTCGTTGTAGAAGTTTTGGACTTCTTCGTAATCAACCTTGTCCGGTTCGCGTTTATCTTTCCGGTACATGTTGATATACGAATTTTTCATAATCTTGAACAACCATGCTTTAAGGTTAGTTCCCTTCTCGAACTTATCCCAGAAGCGATACGCCTTCAGAAATGTTTCCTGAAGAAGGTCATCGGCTTCATCCCGGTCTCCAGTCATCCAGTGTGCATAATTATAAAGTAAATTCATATGGGGCGCGGCATCACGCTCGAACTCGATGTGTCGAGAACGAGTACCGGCATCTAAGGCAGGGGCTACTTGCATGGTAATGGAATACTGTTTAAATGAAAAATCAGTGAGATTTTCAGACAAATAGTAGAAAAGATTTTATAAGCAGATGTCCTGTAGTTTTTTCAGTAATTCCGGGTAAATAATACAAAATGTTTTTCAGAGAAGCAACATTTCCCGTTACCTCACCAATACGATTTTCCTGTCGAATTTGTTGCTGGTTGTCAGAAGCCGGACAAAATAAACTCCGCTCGAACGGTTTGCAGCGTCGAATAATGTCTGATGAAAACCTGCTTCCTGCTCTTCATCGGCGATTCTGTCAACTAATTGACCAAGTCCATTGTAAACCTCTAATCGGATTACATCTCGAATGGGAAGGTCATACGAAATCATTGTGAGCGAAGTAAACGGATTCGGAAAATTTTGGAGCAACTGAGTTGTCGTCGGACTGAAAACAACGCCATCGCTTTTCTGATGAAACTTGTCTGTGTATTCCGAAAGAATCGAGCAAACTCCGACATTTGCGGGACAGGAGAAAGCATACCCGTCGTTATTTCTTCTTCCCTGATACACAAACTGCCAGAGCAATATTCCTGATGTGTTTTGATGAAACGTTTCATTGAACATTGCACGGTAAACAAATTCCGTTTGACTCTTCACGCCAATCTCACCCAGAATCATCGGCTTGTTCGATACGTTCGCGATGCGTTGATGGTCTTTCAGCCAAACGATGGCAGATTGATACGTGAGTTTCCATGCCGACGGATAACAATGGATGCTCGCAACATCAATATTCGGAAGTAAAATATTTTTCTGAAACGAAACTCCGTTCCTTCCATCAAACAACCATGCCTGTTGATTGTATTTTATAATGTCGCTGTATCCCGTTGAAATAACATCAAGCCCTTCCTCGCCGGATGAAACAAGATGATGAGTATCTATTGATTTGATAAATGACGACATTTCATCCAACCAATGATTCACAAGTTCTCCCGAAGCATCGAGCGAACGCGGTTCGTTGGCAAGGTCCCAAACCGCAATTGCCGGTTCATCTTTGTATTTGATTCCTGTGAAGGTGTTCTTCCGTTCAAGAATCATCTGCACGTAGTTTTTGTACCATTCTTTAATTGAGTCGTTTCTATAGAAATCGTCATGAGTGAAAGAACCCGTAACATAAACCCTGAAACTTCTTCCATCGGTACCATAAATAATTCTTTGCTTATTCAAAGGTACACGTTTCTCCTTCTTCAAAGTTCTCTTTGCCAGCCATTCAACATATTGATTCATGCCGCCATAATCATCCCAATTGTTGACGAGCGGAATAATCAGTCGGATGGATTTTTCTTTTGCTTTGGTAATGACATAATCCAGTGCGCGCAATCCTTTTTCATGATACTTTCCGGGTCCGAAGTGCATCACCGCCCGATTGACGCTGTCATGAGAATCATAAAATCCCCACGTACGGATTGTGTTGATGCCGATTGCTTTTGCGCTATTCAGAATTTCAAGCAAATGAAGTGTATCTCCGTAGGCGGCAAGGTTTTGCAAGAAATAAGAATTCACACCAATTGCATAGAACTGTTTTGTACCAAGAAATAACTTTGTCCCCTCCCGTCGCACAAAAAGACCATCATTTGTTTGAGATATTGAAGCTTGATAGAAATACAAAAGTCCTGCAACAAACAGGACTTTTTTAAACTTGTACTTCAGACAATTCATCGCGTGATTATACATTTTTCCAATAGAATATATAGAGAGTCATTATTTGAAGTGTTCTAAGCAAACCTCGTCAACAAATTACTTTTCTGCAATTACGAACATCTCAAAATCTTCAGGTGTTAGTTTATCATTTCTACTATAGGCACCGAGTTTGCACCCATAAATGTCAGTTTTTTTAAATCCGATTGATTTTAATAACCAGGTTATTTCTGAAGGAACATAATATCGTTCGTTGCAATGTAAAATCTTGATAACCCCTTTGTCATCAGTTGTTTCATAAACTGAATAGTCTCTAAACGTCATCAAATCAAATGTATTTTCTTTGGATTCACCTTCAGAAGAACCTTGATTAATGAATTCTTTAACAGAATGAAAAAGAGGGAATAAGCCATTGAGTGTTGTGAAAATAACTTTCCACTTTTTCTTAGCGAGAGAAAAACATTTGTTAAGATACTAAAATTCATATCGTCGGTTTCCATGAGAGGAAAAGCGCCTTCACACATCATGATAGCCAAATCATAGTTTTCCTTAAAATTAAAATCCCGTGCGTCCTTATGAAAGAATTCGATTTCCAAACCTTCTCTTTGTGCCTGTTTTTTTGCTTTACTTAATAATGATTCTGATAAATCAATACCTGTTACCGTATATCCCCGTTTAGCAAGTTCTATTGAATGCCTTCCGGTGCCACACCCAATGTCTAATATTTTTATACTTTTATTGTAACCGATTTCCTTTTCAATAAAATCTACCTCACCAGTTGTTCCTTTTGTAAACGCTTCGTTATCATACTTGTCAGCATAATTTTGAAATAACTCTTCATACCATTGTTTCATAGTGTTCCCTTTTTTCTGCAAGAACTAATTTATAGTAATGTGACTGAATTTACGCAAGTATGTAATTTCAAGGAAAAAATCCTAAATCATAATATCGAAACTCTAAACAGATTCTAATATCGAATGTTCAAACGTTCAAATTCACCTGAAAACGGTGGTTTAGTTTCTTGAATTTCGGATTTGTTTAGTTTTTCGGATTTCGACATTAGGATTTTTGACGTCAAACAACGGTGTTGCGTAACTTCAGTAATGTGCTTACTTGTCGTCGCGTTTATGGAGAAACGCACATTCTATTTTTTTCACTTCTGTTCCGTCGTGAATGAGGTACGTTCCTCCCTCCCATAGATTTGCACCACCATACTCTCCGTCCTTATTAATCGCATAAAATGTTACACCGTGTTTGAATCTTCCCTTTTCGTCCAACAATCGCTTTTCTTTGCACCGATGCTGAACCCGTTCGCACGCCATGATGCACGCTTGCTCAGGAGATTTTCCCTGACGCATCCATTCAACAATCATTGCAGAACTGAGATTGAGAAGATTTGCTTCGCCGCGTCCTGTCGAGCCGGCGCTTCCGACTTCATTATCGCAGAACAATCCCGCTCCGATGATTGGCGAATCTCCGACACGCCCGGGAATTTTGAATGCAAGTCCGCTTGTCGTCGTACAACATGAAAGATTATTGTTCAAATCAATCGCGCTTATATGAATCGTTCCGTATGTGCGAGTATATTTTGATATAATCTCTCCGATGTCAGTATCTTCAATCGAATGTGGAGGAAGCCAATCATCTTCTTTGCTGAGATTTTCTTTCCACTTGAGCCACGCTTCACGCGCTTTATCTGTGAGCAGGTTTTCTTCCGGAAACCCGTGTGCCTTTGCAAACTTGAGTGCGCCTTCACCGACAAGCAACACATGGTCGGTTCGTTCTAACACAAGTTTTGCAACTTTGGATGGATTCTTAATATTCCGGATTGACGCAACGGAACCGCCGCGAAAACTCGGTCCGTGCCACACTGCCGCATCAAGTTCGACAACTCCATCTTCATTCGGCAACCCACCGTATCCTACGCTCATATCATTCGGGTCATCCTCGACGATATTTACTCCTGCAACAACTGCATCGAGTGCATCGCTCCCTTTTTTGATGAGTTCCATTGTTTTCTCCAGCGCTTTCGTTCCGTTCCCGCTCGAAATAGCAATCGGCTTGAATGTTTTACCTTTGGTTTGTGCAGATGCAATTTCTGATGAAAGAACAGGCGAAGTCAGTGCGGCTACACCGGCTACGGCTGTAGTTTTTATAAATTCGCGGCGATTAAGATTGTTCATAAATATTCCTTAATGATAAAAAAGACAGGAAGAATGTAGAAAGAAGATTTTACAAAATCAACCTATCTCAACATCAAACTTCTTCCAATCACGTAATTCAAACCGATAGCGAATTTGGGAAAGGTATTTAAAGAATTTACTTCGGATTCGAGTGTATAACCCTGACTTATCATCTGCGCTTTCTTCTGATTATATTTTTTCTCGACTTCATCAATGCCGACAAATGGAACTACCGCGCCAATGCTCAGAGTGAGAAAAAACTCACTTGATTTACCCAGACGAATGTCAACTCCGCCTAAGATTGCATAACCGGGAAATCCTTCTTTATAAAATGTACTCGTACTGCTCGATGAAAAAGCATTCGTTTGTTTGAGAATGAGATTATACGCGGCAGTTGTTGTGTATTGTATTGTCAGCCGCGGGACAACGGCATTATATCTGTCAAACAAATGAAGTGAGCCGCCAACCGCGGCAGAAACTTCCCAAGCGAACGGAATAATACCCACGGCAACATCACCGGAAACAAGAGCATCGCCGACAGAAAGTTTTCCGCCGATGACTCCGTACGGAACTCCAATTCCGGCACCGGCTTCAATAATAAATGCCGGTTCATCCAACGGCGGGAGGTATTCCCATGTTCTCACTATTTGGGATTTTACTGTGTCTTGCTTTGTTTGTTCCTGTGCAGTTGTGTTAAATACAAAAAGCAGAGTGAATAACAGTAGTATGGTTAGATTTTTCATAGTCACATCCTTTCATGTTACCGTGATTGTTCCTGAGCATACCGTATAAGGACACTCAGAATGTTTTTTCTTAGATTAGTTTGCATAGTTTCATTTACTTTCATCGCGATTTTTTCTGCATGGTAACGGTTGCCTGCATAATAACGCTCTGTAACTAACACAGCGTACAGTACAGCGCTGATATAATCGGTATGAAGAAGATTATTGAGGACAACCCAGAAATTTATTCCATTCAAAGCAAGAGCGTGCAATCCGTTTTTCACATCGCCGGAATAAAACTGTCCCGCGCCCGGAAGCATTGTGGAAAGTAACTTTGCTGTTTCGGGATGAACAGGTTTAGAATGTTCTGCTTCAGCAAGAATTGCGCGTACATGATTGAGCATTGAATCAGTATTACCGTTGTTCTGTTTCCCCAGTTCATCAACCAACGACATCGCTTGCTTCCAATGTTGTTGATTCGCTTCCGCAATGATGGAGAGAAGGAGTGCCTGTAAATACGCTGAACCTATTTTTTTTTCCTGCAATAACGGAATCATCGTCAACAACGCAAGACTCGGTTTGTTTGAAACAATATACGTGCTTGCCAGAGCCAATGTCACTTCCGCTTTCAAACTTTCACCTTCTACAATCATCAGTGATTGTTCAAACGCCTGCTCGGCATTCTCCCATTGTTCAAGTTCACTGTATTCTGTTCCCATGAAATAATATGATTCAGCCCGTTCACCCTTTGTACTTCCGAAAAATACCGCACGCCGGTATTCGATGATTGCTTCTTCATGCAATCCATCGGCAGATAATTGCCGTGCAATGGCAAGAATTGTAGCCACA
>JACPVN010000305.1 GCA_016191715.1 Ignavibacteriota bacterium
AATGAGGTAGAACTAAAATTTATCCATGCATCAACATACCCCAAGCTCGAGTACGCATCAATCTTCAAGACAGAGGGTTTCGTGCTAAAGAGGGAAGAACTGGTGCGTATATGAAATGGAAAATCAGGCGACGTCGTACCTATACCGACACCACCGGAGGCGTTAATTAAAAACTGTGATGTGTCTGTTGAGGAAAAATCTGATGAACTGCTGTTCCAGACAAAACTCCCCAAATAATTCGCTTTCGCATTTCTTCCCGCTGCAAAAGAATAATCACCTGCTGCAACGTTTCCGGTTCCGCCTGCAACTGTAGCATACGCTCCTAATGCAGAATTCGAATCTGCACTAGTTGAACCTCCTCCGCCAAGCACAGAAGAGTAATCTCCACGTGCTTTATTAAATTGACCTCCGCCGATTGTTGAATTTGTTCCGCTTGCAACATTTTCCCCGCCACCTCCAATAAATGCTTCATTTGTAGTTGCAGAGTTACCTCTGCCGCCACTCACTGTCGCACCTCCGCCACTTGCTTCATTATTATACCCACCTGTTGCTGCGGAGTTGTCACCACTTGCAATATTATTTTGCCCGCCGCCAACAAATGATTCTGTACCGCTTGCTGTGTTAGTCCATCCACCGCCGACCGTAGAAAAATTTCCCGTTGCAATATTTCCTTGACCACCGGCAATTGTTGATGTAGATAAATTTGTGAGATTGTCTCTCCCGCCGCCAATAAAATTATAATTACCAAGAGCAGAATTTGAATCCACAATTGAACCCCCGCCACCAACGACAACAGAATTTGCTCCTCTTGCCCTGTTATATTTTCCCCCCGCAATAGAATTACTTCCTGTTGCTTCGCTATTCGGACCTAACAAAAACAATGAGTTCATCGCATAAGGAGCGTCAGTCAGCCGTATTCTTGGTGTAAGGGTAGATGCGCCAACCTGCGTTTCCATCCAGAGTTGTTGGTTAAAACTTACTGTCGAAACATCAAGATTCACTGAGTACGCGCCCTTATTTACCGGAACACCCGGAATGGTTTGCGTGAACATCAATGTCCCCGCTGTTGTATCCGTGTACAAATTGAATGTCATATTGAAAATACCATTCAACGGTACACCCATTGTGTCGGTGAGAAATCCCTGCTGATTCAACTTTGTAGGCAACTGTGCCTGCATGGCAGAAAGTATGAGAAAAAGTAAAAAAGCAAAAATGAACAAATGTTTCATAATAGTAACTCCTATGAGTTAAAGATAGTGGTTAATAGTTCAGTAAAATTGTATTAATGACGGTGTAAAGATAGGAACAACTCAACAACAAATCAATAGAACATTGGTTCTATTTTTAAAAATAGAACATTCGGGCTATTTGTAGTAGTGTTTCGTGAATAGTGATTCGGAGAAGATGGCAACCCCAGATTACCGATTCACCCATTCACTTATAGACAATTCACCAATTAACGAATTAACGAATCTCCAATCACGAATGAACTAATCACAAATCACGCAGGAAGGAGATTCTCCTTCAACGCCTTCGCCACCGCCTGAGATTTGGAATGGACGTGAAGTTTATCGTAGATATTTCGGGTGTGAGCGCGCACGGTGTAATTGCTGAGGAAGAGTTTATCGGCAATTGTTTTGTAATCATCTCCCTGCACAAGATGTTCAAGCACTTTTAATTCACGTTTGGTCAGTGAGTAACTGACATTCTTCGTCGGTAAATTATCCTTGAACATCTGAAGAACTTTACTTGCAATATGAGGTGAGATGGGAGTTCCTCCGTTGAACGCGTCTTCCACTGCTTCCACTAACTTTTCTGCGTTTACATTTTTGGAAACATATCCGCTCGCGCCGGCACAGATTGCCTGAAACACTTTCTCATCATCATCATACACTGTGAGCATGATGATTTGAACATAGGGATACTCTCGTTTCAAGCGGGAAGCGGCTTCTATTCCGGAAATTCCGGGAAGACCGATGTCCATTAGGACAACATCGGGAGTAACATCTGGGAAATCCTCTAATAACGGTTCTGCCTGTTCGTACTCACCTACCACCTGAAATTTTCGGGAGTTTGTGAGCATCATGGATGTTCCTAACCGGTAATCGGGATTATCTTCAACGATAGCAACGGAGATAGACATATAATTTTGTGCGTGTGGAAATTGATTCGGTAAGATATTTCTTCCTTGTTTGGGAAACAATAGAACATATGTTCTATTTTATACTCTCGCCGTTATTATTATTGTTGTCCCCATTCCTTTTTCAGAAACAATATCAAACGAACCGTTCAGTTTTTTTGCTCTCATGAGCATATTTGCAAGACCTTTCCCTCTGAATGATTGTTTCGGGTCGAACCCGGCGCCATTATCATTTATTCGTATGGTAATCAGTCCGACTTCATACGTTGCCTGAATTGTAATCTGAGAACAGCACGCATGCTTAATCGTATTATTCACCCCCTCTTTGATCATCAACCAAAATTCTTTTCGTACTTCGGATGATAAGAAGACTGTCCCAATCTCTTCCTTCGGAGGTATCTCATACACCAACTCGATATTTTTTGCCTGACAAGTGAATTGAATTAAGTCCCGGAACTTGAGAAGCAACGTATGAAGTTTATCCGGCTTCGGGTCAATCGTCCAGATGATTTCGCGGATGGAATTGACCGACTCTCTTGAAAGCGAAATGATGCGTTCGTGCAAATTCGATTTTGTTTGTTCATCGAGCGATTCTGATTTTTGAAGTAACTCTCCGAACATCGCAATGCTACTGAGGTTCGTTGCAAGTTCATCATGCAAATCGGACGCAAGACGGACTCGTAGGTGTTCTATTTTATGTATTTGCCCGAGACGGTAACGGTACATCAGATACAGTATCGAAACAACGAAAAGAATGACAAGAAGAATGAACCACCACGTTTGCCAAAACGGCGGATTGATGATGACAGTAACAGATGCGCCGCGTTCATTCCACACGCCATCGTTGTTGGAACCCCGTACACGAAAGATATACGTTCCTGCATCGAGATTTGTATAGGTAACAAATCTTCGCGACCCTGCTTCAATCCAAAACCGGTCGAATCCCTCCATCAGGTATTGAAATTGATTTCTGATTGGATTGGTAAAATCAAGCGCGGCAAATTCGAACGAGAAAAAATAATCTGTGTGTAATAACTCAACCGATGCTTCCGCTCGCGGAATCCAATGTTCCTCCTGTTTATCAAGACGACGAAAAGAAGTGATAACAACAGATGGAATATGTTGATTGTCTTGTATTCTGTTCGGAAAAAATCTGTTAAACCCGTTCGGACCGCCAAAGAACAACTCACCCGATGATGAACGATAATACGCGTTTGCATTGAACTCGTATCCCTGCAATCCATCGTAAATATCAAAATTTCTGAAGCGCTTTCTCAGCATTTGCCGCTCTTCCCGCAAGTTTAAATTTGCAATTATGAATCTCGAAATTCCCCGATTTGTACTCAGCCAAAGGTTGCCGTCATCATCGGGAAGAATTCCATAAATGAAATCGTTCGGTAATCCATCCGCTTCCGTGTAATGGTTGAATTGCTGAGTTACGGGGTCAAAGCGATTCAGCCCGGCACCGGTTCCAATCCAAAGAATTCCCTGCCCGTCCGGCAGGCGGGCGTCCGCACCTTCATACACACTCGTAACAATATTATTGCTGAGCCCGGTTGAATCTGTTGGATTGTGCTGAAAGCGGATAAACGTTCCGTTCGTTCGATTCATTTTATTCAATCCGCCGCCAATCGTTCCAATCCAGAACGAACCCGATGTATCTTCATAAATAAATCCGATAACATCATTGCTGATGCTTGTAGTATCTGCCGGATTATTTCGGTAGGTTACAAATTTCAGTTCTTCCTTTTTGATGTCGCCATCAACCGGCAACATTTTTATTAATCCGCCGCCATCCGTACCGAACCACATCGTTCCGGATTTATCTTCGTAACTGACAATCGTCTGATTTGAACTCAACCCGTTTGCATTTGATGTATCTTCCTGAATCCGAAGAAATGTTTTGTTTTGTTCATTAAACAGATTCAAACCGCCGCCGCGAGTGCCAACCCAGATATTTCCTTTTCTATCCTGACACATGGTTACTGCCACATCAAAACTTAAACTCCCGGAATTCTTACCATCGTACTTGTACATCGTTTCAAGGGAACCATCAGGAGAAAAAACACTCACGCCCCCTTCCGTTCCGACCCAGAGATTTTTCTTCGCGTCTTCAAGAAAACACCAGACAGAATTATGACTCAAACTGTTCGGATTGTTCGGGTCACGCAGAACATGTCCGAACCGTTCGCTCCGGCGATTGTATTTATTCACTCCTCCGTTCAACACACCCAGCCACATCACGCCCGATTTATCTTCAAACACCGAAAGTATTTGGTGAGCGCTTAGCGCGCCGGGTTTATCCGGTGTGTGTCCGACAAAAATGAATTTCTCTTTCTTCGTATCGAAGATATTCAACCCTTGGTCTGTCCCAATCCACAACATTCCCTGCCCGTCCGGTCGAAGACTCGACTCGTTGAGCAGGCGGGTGTTCTTATCTCTGCACATTGACCAGACACGATTACCGCGTAACGAATTCTTTTCTTCGTCAGCATGTGCAAACCGAACACTCGAACCTGATGAAGGATAGAACTTCACGAGTCCTCCCGCTGTCATCCCGAGCCACAACATTCGTTCTGATTCCGTTTTCTCTTCAATTATAGAGTACACTAAAATATCTCCAGGTTGTTGCGAATCTATCGGATAATGCGTGAACGATGTTCGCTCCTTGCTCAACCCGTATAATCCTTTTGATGTTCCCAGCCATAACACCTCATCATCGTCTTCATAAATTGCCATCACGGAATACTCGGTTGACTTAAACGATTCCAGGTTAAACGAGGTGATGAAGTTCGTTTGAATATCAAGTTTGTGCAAACCACCGTTTTTCGTTCCAATCCACAAATATCCTTTTTTGTCCTGATGAATCGCCATGATGTCGCCTGATAACAGACATGATTTTTTTGTCTCGTTAGGAAGAAATCGGGTAAATGTTTGAGTTGCTCTATTATATTTGTTCAATCCGTTCAGCGTCCCGAACCACAAATTACCGGAACGGTCTTCGGAGATTCGTCTAACGAAGTTATCGGAGATCGAAGACGAGTCGGCGGGATGTGTTTTGAAAACCGTGAATGTAAATCCGTCATACCTGTTCAAACCGTCCTGCGTCCCGAACCAGAGGAATCCTTCGCTCTCCTGAAAAATATTCAGCACAGTATTCTGAGATAATCCATCCTCAACCGTCAAATGCTCGAACCGGATATTTTCCGGTTGAGCAAATGTTAAGTCAATACAGAAACAGCAAAGAGCGAATATTCCGAAGATTTTCATGGGACAAAGGTAAGCATGTTTTCAACAATAGACAATTGATAATTTCACATGTTACACTTTGGTCATTCAAGAAAATTCCTCTATACTTACACATTCTATGTGGTGGAAGTCCAAAAAGTCTTGAAACGTCATGCTGAGCGAAGTCGAAGCATTCGTTTTAACATGCATTCACCCTTCGACTTCGCTCAGGGTGACGACGACTTTTTTTGAGGACAACCACGAATGAATCCGTCAGGACAAAAGTCATTACGGTACAATCAAATCGTATTTACAAAAGCAAATGCCGACAACCGAAATTCTTACTCTCAAACTCGACATCATTCAAACACTCGCCATTGCATGTGTTGTCTATTTTCTTGGAATGGTTCTGAGGCGAAACATACCAATCCTCGAGCGACTCAATATTCCCTCGGCAGTAATTGGTGGATTACTTTTTGCCGCAATAAATCTTTTCCTGCATGACAGATATCTTAACTTGAAGTTTGAAACTGCGACACAGCCGTTGTTCATGGTTTTGTTCTTCACAACAATCGGAATGAGCGCAAGTCTTCCCCTTCTGAAAAAGGGTGGCGTGCAGGTTCTCATTTTCCTCATCATGTCAACGGTGTTCTGTTTTATACAAAATTTTGTCGGTATGGGAATTTCCTCGTTGGTCGGAGTTCATCAATTGCTTGGTGTGATGGCTGGCTCGGTAACGCTCGTCGGCGGTCCTGCAACAGGACTTGCATTCGCTCCTTTGTTTGAACAAGCCGGATTGACCGGCGCGGGAACACTTGCAATTACTGCGGCGACGTTCGGCATTGTATGTGGCGGAATTCTCGGTGGACCTGTTGGAACATCACTTATCAAGCGTTACAATCTCCAGGCAAACAAATCGGTTTCCAAATCAGAACTTCAACACGAACTTGCAGATAAATCACCAACCATCTCCGTCGAAATTGGAAAAGAAGATTCCAATCTCGTCATGACGATTATTATCGCTGCTGCGGCGATGGGATTGGGAAGTATTGTAAGTTACTATTTCCAATCTCTTGGATGGACATTGCCCGCATACATAGGCGCAATGCTTGTCGCTTCAATTTTCCGCAATGTTGATGACGGAACGAAATGGCTGAAGATTGACCAACAAGCGATGGAACTTATCGGCACAATTGCGCTCAACATTTTCCTTGTTGTTGCGTTGATGGATTTGAAACTGTGGGAATTGCTTCACCTCGCGGGTCCGCTTACGGCAATTCTCTTAACGCAAGTGATTGTCGTTGTTCTTTTCTCGCTTACGTTTTCATTTTGGGTGATGGGAAAAGATTATGAATCGGCAGTGATGGCAAGCGGGTTCATCGGCTTCGTTCTCGGCACTACTGCCAACGCCGTTGCAAATATGAAAACACTTGTCGGAAAATACGGAGCCGCTCCGCGTGCCTTCCTCATCGTCCCGATGGTCGGAGCGTTCTTTATTGATTTCACCAACGCGCTTATTATTACAGGGTTTATGAACTGGCTGAAATGATGGGCTGACGATGGAGTTTTTCAGATGTTCGATGCGAGTTGTAGAACGTACGTCTGCTTGAACAATTGTTTCCATCCCATTCTGCGGTGGATACAATCTATCCGGGAGTTTTCCATCTCCCTTGATAACTCGACGTTATCAACGCATCAAGAAACTGATGATACCGCTGTGAAAGATTTTTATACTTCGGTTTTGATTGAGCAAGGATTTCTTCGAGCGGTTTGGCGGAATCAACAAACTCGATGGCGTTACTCAGGTACTCAGTTAGTTTCTTTCTGACTTTCTCCTGAACTGCTTTATCTTCCGTTCCTGAAATGATGACGACGGCGGATTCAAGGTTCCAGCCGCTTTCACAAAATACTTTGAAGCAGGTGCCGCGAAAATATTCAGCGACCGTGCCGCGATTCATCCCGCCAAGTTCATCCGCTGTTTCGGAAATAGCGCTACGGGAGAATTGTTTGCTTCTCAGCAGTTCGAGAATCTGCTCTTCAATATCGAGCGAGGAGAAACTACTGTCAGCAAATTCTTTCGGCAAGTCTTTAATTCTGATGAATGAACGACCTTCCGCCTGCGCAAGGACAATTGCATGTCTGATGACGCTCAGAAGTTCACGCACATTTCCTTTCCATTCATGCTGAAGAAGCAACTTCGACACCGATGCGCTCAGCGTCATTTCAGTTGCATCCGATTTCAGGAAATGTTCGACAAGCAACGCAATGTCCTGCTGTCGCTCTCTTAATGCAGGTAACGTCACAGTGAAGACATTCAACCGGTAAAACAAATCCTCGCGGAATCGTTTCTCTTTCACTTCCTGTTTGATGTCCCGGTTCGTTGCAGCGATAACACGGACATTCACATTCCGTGTTTGCGTTCCGCCGACTCGCTCGAATGTTCCTTCCTGCAACACCCGAAGCAATTTCACCTGAAACGCCTCGCTCGTCTCCGCGATTTCATCAAGGAAGATTGTTCCTTCGTTTGCAAGTTCGAAGCGACCGGCTCGTTCTTTCACCGCGCCGGTGAACGCGCCTTTTTCATGTCCGAACAATTCGCTTTCGAGCAATGTCTCCGTCAGCGCTCCGCAATTGACAGCAACAAACGACTTTTCTTTCCTGTTGCTTGCAAGATGAATCGCTTTCGCCACCATCTCTTTGCCTGTTCCGCTCTCTCCGAGAATCAGAACGGATGCATCGGTCGTTGCAAATTTTTTTAGAAAGTTGACAACCTCTCCCATCGCACCGGAGGTCTGATAGACAATGCCGTGGAAATTCTCTGCCGTAGATTCAGTCGGCTCAACCTGAAGTTGCGTCGGTTTCAAATCTTCAACCTGCGATTGAAGTTTTCCGATTTCCTGTTTGTACCGGTTAATTTCCTGAAGTAACTCGACACTTGGCTGTTTCGTTCGTTCCTGCAACGACGACTGAAGTTGCAGTTCAAGTTTTTGCAAGTGTAGTTCTTTTTCCTGTAAGATTCGTTCGGCGTTTCTTTGTTCAATTTCGATGATTGAAAGTTTTGATTGCACCTGCAACTGCTTGTGAAGTATCAACCCGACAGAAACAACGACGAGTGTGAACAGCGTTACTGCAACGGGAAGGATGAACGAACTCAGAACAAACAATGAATACGCAAATACGATGACCGCTACGCAGAGGAGAGCAACCCCTGCCAATCCAAACAAAAGATTTTTTCTCAACAACCACACAACGAGCAATCCCGCAGCGACTGCAAGAAATATTTCAGTCATGGTAGATGCTTGTATCGGTGTTGTTCCACGTAGAAGATTGTCCATCACAATAGCGTGTATGCCGATGGAAGGAAACTGATTTTCAAATGGTGTTTGAACAAACGTGCTTTTTCCTTCTGCAATGATTCCGATAAGCGCCATTTTCCCGTGCAACGGATGCGGTAGTTTCGTTTGAGCGCTTGCGGTTTTCCATTCATCGAACTCCTGCAAAAATCTCAACGCGGAAATTGTATGAAGCGAACTTGTTCCACCGGAAAAACTCAGGAGCGCTTCTCCTTCATCGTTACAGGTTATAGTTCGTGTCGTCCCTTTCATCAAGAGAGAAAGCGTGTTGTCCTTAACGGCGACATCTTCCTTGTTCAACTGTAAACCGAGGCGAAGTAACTCAAGCGATAATGCCGGAACCATCTCCGTTCCATTCTTCACGTACAACGGAACGGAGAGTCGCTCGCCGAGATTGGTGTGTGCAATCGAAGCGGCGCTCGAACGCAATTCAGAAAATGGTAATTCCGGTTGAGAACCAATGGGAAAGGAAGGAGAACCGGTTTCACTATCCTCCAACGAACCAAAATAACCGCTCATCACCACGTTACCGGAAGATTTCACAACCGTTGCAAACACGTTATCAAATTCCGGGTGTTCCCTGTCCGGATTTGTGAACGCAATATCGAAACCAACCGCGCTTGCGCCTGCTTCATGAAGAGCAGAGACAAGAAGCGCATAGTAATTTCGTTTGAGCGGATACCCGCCGAGTGCGGCAATATCTTCGTTTCCGAAATACACAATCACGATGGAAGAATCGAGCGGTTGTTCGCCCCGCACGCCGTAGAACTGTCTTAGAAGCGCGCTGTTCGCGCCGGAGAAAATATCGTAGGCAAGATGAGCAAGAAGAAGCGCGACAACAATCGCCGCAACACCGACGAAGTAATGTTTGGAAAGATATTGTTTCATGCTGATTGACTACGCATCATTGCCGTAAACGACAATGCTAAAATTGTTCAAACATTCTTGAAGAATGCTTGTGCACAAACTGGATTCGGTTTCGTACAACGTGAACTCTGTAGCATCACCGTTCACGGTGATGCGGCGAAGAACATTCTGTACGTTTTCAATCGTATTGCCCATTGAATTACCGTGTGCTTAACCCGCGGGGATTCAGCCACTGCTCAGGATTTTGTTTCTCCCGGTCTTTCCAGACTTCAAAATGCAACACTGCGCCCTCGACCGATTCGCCGCTACGTCCAAGCAAACTTTTTTGCTGAACTTTCTCCCCTTCGCTCACAGAGATTTCAGAAAGATGTAACCAAGATTGCGGCGGATGCAAAAAAATTGGAACAACTTATCGCGAAGTTGATTGAAGCAGAAAAAGCCCGGAAACTGCATGAGGAAGAACTTGCAAAAGCGAACAAGCAACCGCCGCCCGTTCCTTCGACGACGGGGAAATCGTTCATCAATCTTCGCCGGGCGTTACCGTGGCCCGTTGCGAGCGGAAAAATTGTCGCACGGTTCGGCAATCAGCAAAACAAAGAACTCGGAACGGTAACACAAAATACCGGTATTGACGTTGCAGTTCCGGTCGGCACGCAGGTGACGGCAGTTGCGGCGGGTGAAGTTTCGCTCATCGCATGGCTCCCGTCATTCGGCAATCTCGTTTTCATTGACC
>JACPVN010000306.1 GCA_016191715.1 Ignavibacteriota bacterium
AATGGAAATTCCCATCGATAACACACTAAGCAGAAAACCTTCCTGTTTGTCAAACTTATAATGCGCTATAGCCATAAGCACTAATGTTATTACTAAGGCAAATGCTACCTGCCAGAATGGTGTAAATAAAAGTTTCATAAGAACACTTTCTTTACTATTGTCTGGCTTAATAAACTCTTCAACTTTGTCTTCCATAATTTTTCTGTATTATTTTATTAAAATCAAAGCCGCCCCACATCAGTCGGTGAGAGTACCAATGCGAAGCGGCTTTTAATACATTGTTATGTTCTGGTTTTCACTCTCCCAAGTGCGAGTGAAAATTTGAACTAACTATTCTCATGTACGAGCATAGGAACGTGATATGACTTGTTATCATATTTCTTTCGTTTATTCTTTTCTTCTTTAAAACTAAACTTAGTGTGTAAGAATTCTATTTGCTGTTGGTCAGAGAACAGCGCAAGTTTTTCTTCTGCTTTTTGTTGTAATTCACGTTTCATTGCAACAGCATCAAACGATTTATTTTTTACATTATTCTTCATAAATAATCTCCTTCGGGCTTCTAATTTCGATTAACGGATATCCTGATTTTAAGTTTACCGCATTGTACAAATGAATACGATTGACATTTACAATATGTTTGAAATTCCAACTAACTAAGACATCTGCATGATGAACGGTTGCAAGCGCAACATGTCGTGCGTCTGAGATACTTTTTTCAGCGACAGCACCTTCCGCAAGATATGCACGTGCTAAGTCGTTGGATTCATTATCAAGAAAAATATAAGTTAGATGTTCATTCGGGATTGAAGGAATCACGCTCTTGACATTTTCAGGTGCATCTTCTAACTCAAACAACAGCACGTCAGAGAGGAGTAATTGAATTTTTCCAGACTTAACTTGGTCGAAAAATGGTTTGAATCATCTTCAAATTCAACATCAAAACATCCTCCTACAACTGAAGTATCTATATAAATACTTTTCTTCATGTTTTGAACATACTAAGTTATCAGGCGAAAATCAAAAAATGCCGCCCCACATCAGTCGGAGAGAATACCAATGCGAAGCGGCTTCATGTATTTGTACGTTATCTTTTATAGTCTCATCTACTCAACTACTGAAAGACTCAACTACTTTTTCTCATCCACAACTTCAAACGAAGCATCTTCAACTTTCTTCTCGTCGTTCTGTGCTTCACCGGTTGGTGAACCGTGAGGAGGCGGAGGAGGTTGTTGTCCTGCTTGTTGTTGCTGTTGTGCTTCTGCGGTTGCATGCCTGTACAACTCAGCCGAGACTTCATTCCAAACTGTATCGTGCGCTTCCATCTTCGCTTTGATGTCGTTGATGTTTCCGCTCTTGAGAGCAGATTCAAGCGCGTCGGCGGCAGATTCGAGTTTGCCTTTTGTTCCGGCATCTAACTTGTCGCCAAGTTCTTTTATCTGCTTGCGCGTCTGAAACACTTTGTTGTCCGCCATGTTTTTCGTTTCTACTTCTTCACGTTTCTTCTTGTCTTCCGCTGAGTGTGCTTCTGCATCTCGTTTCATCTTTTCGACTTCTTCCTTGCTCAAGCCGCTTGATGACGTGATACGAATGCTTTGTTCTTTATTTGTTGCTTTGTCTTTTGCGGCTACGTGCAACATTCCGTTCGCATCAATATCAAACGTTACTTCGATTTGAGGAACGCCGCGCGGCGCCGGTGGAATCCCATCGAGATGGAACTTGCCGAGCGTGCGGTTATCATATGCCATCTGCCGCTCGCCTTGCAACACATTAATTTCCACCGATGTTTGACCATCAGCCGCAGTCGAAAAGATTTCACTCTTTCGTGTCGGAATAGTTGTGTTTGATTGAATCATCTGCGTCATGATGTTGCCCATCGTTTCGATGCCGAGCGTAAGCGGAGTTACATCAAGCAACAGAACGTCTGTTACTTCGCCTGCAAGCACGCCGCCTTGAATTGCCGCGCCGATTGCAACGACTTCATCCGGGTTCACTCCTTTGTGTCCTTCTTTTCCGAAGAGTTCTTTCACAAGTTGTTGCACGCGGGGAACGCGTGTCATTCCGCCGACGAGAATTACTTCATCAATCTGGTCAGCACG
>JACPVN010000307.1 GCA_016191715.1 Ignavibacteriota bacterium
ACTTTCAGCACTGAGTATCAGCCCGGAATTGCTTTTTCATGACGCTGAAGAAATGGAAAATGATTTAAGCGGATTAAAACTCAACCCGAATGTTCGATACATCATCGTCACCGATGATTCTGAAAAAGTTTTTGCTTCGTACAATCCTCATGTAGTATTGAACGTCGATTACACGAACCCTTCGATTGAACTCTTCAATTATTATGATGAACTCATCTACAAAACCGATGCGCCAATCTACCATGATAGAAAACTCATCGGGCATATTTATCTTGGTTATTCTTTAACACAGTTGAATGAACAGGTGTGGGAAAGTCGGAAAACAGTTGCAGTCGTTTGTTTAATTTTATTTATCGTAAGCGGTTTCATTGTGCTGAGTATCAGTACGGTCGTGACTCGCCCGCTCAAAGACATGGTACACACATCTGAAGAAATAGCACGAGGGAATCTTTCAATCCGTGCCTTGGAAGATGATAAATCGGAAATAGGTCAACTTGCCAGTTCGTTTAATCTCATGGTTGACCATCTTTTAACTGCACAAAAAGAGTTACAGGAAATCAATCAAACACTCGAAGAACGGGTATTTGAACGGACTGAAAAATTAATGCAGGAAATCCGAATCCGCGAAGAAGCGGAACAACAACTTCGTATTTCGGACGAAATTCTTAAACAAGTCAGTTCAATTATTTTAGTCTTTGATTCAAATGGAAATGTCACGTATGCAAGCCCATCAATAAAAACTGTATTCGATTTTCAACCGGATTTAATGTTGGGAAACGGATGGTGGGAAATAACACATTCGGCATCGGATTACACATCACAAAAATTAGAGAAAGCAGCTTTGGCATGTCAATCTCACCCACTGAAAGATGCTACATATGAAAGTTTCATTGTTGCAAGAGATGGGACACCACGATGGATTCTTTGGCAGGATACAAAAGGACCGAAAGATTTACTCATTAGTGTCGGGCATGATATTACTGAAAGGAAAACATCTGAACAAGCATTACTAGAGTCTGAAAAACGGTATCGTCATCTCTTCGAACTGAATCCTCTCCCCGGTTGGGTTTATGATGCCGATACACTTATTTTTCTTGCAGTAAATGATGCGGCGATCAATTATTATGGATATTCCAGAGATGAATTTTTGGCAATGACACTCAAGGATATTCGTCCGAAAGAAGATATTCCGAAGTTATTAGAAAGTACAAAACAAAAAACAACTCCGACATATCAACACTCCGGTCCGTGGAGGCACAAAAAGAAAGATGGCTCCATCATTGATGTCGAAGTTTCATCTCATACTTTGACGTTCATGGGCAGAGCGTCCCGTCTCGTGTTAGTAAAAGATATTACTGAACAAAAGCGAAGTGAAGAACAACTCCGCAATCTCTCGATTCGTTTACAAACTATTCGGGAAGATGAGCGTGCTTCAATTGCGAGAGAAATTCACGATGAACTTGGTCAATACCTAACAGGAATAAAAATGTACGTAACAGGCATGTATCAGAATCTCAAAGATTGTACAAACGATTTACAAAAACAATCGCTCAGTGAACGGATGCTCGCGGCTTCGGAGTTGATTGACCAAACTATTTCTTCGGTGCAAAAAATTGTAACAGAACTGCGACCGGATGTTTTAGATAAGTTAGGATTAGTTGCCGCTGTTGAATGGCAGGCACAAGAATTTCAATCACGAACCGGAATTCATTGTGAGGTAACTACGGAGTTAGATGATTCTACGTTAGATCAAATTTTTGTTACCACCCTGTTTCGCATACTTCAAGAAACATTGACAAATGTTGCACGTCATTCACAAGCTAATCAAGTACAGATTCTTCTTATAACAGAGGAACAGGATATATTATTAGAAATTCGAGACAATGGTCGCGGTATTTCTTCTGAAGAACTTACTCGTACAAATGCATTTGGCTTAATTGGTATTCGTGAACGAGTCTCATCTTTCCATGGTTATGTGGAGATTGCAGGAGTTCCCAATAACGGTACAACTGTTACTGTTCGATTACCACAATCCAAAATTATTTCTTCCCCCTTAGGATAATAGTTAGTTTTTAAATATTATTGAACACGTATGATTAATATTCTTATTGTTGATGACCATACTTTTGTCCGTGAAGGTATTAAATATGTACTAAAAGGTTACCCGGACATTAAAGTTTTAGGAGAAGCTTCTTCTGGTCAGGAGGCTTTAGAAAAAGTTAAGAATGAAGACTACGATGTTATTGTTTTAGACATAACAATGACAGGAAAAAGCGGTTTAGATGTCTTGAAAGATATTAAACGATTATACCCAAAGTTGCCTGTCTTAATACTCAGTATGCACCCTGAAGATCAGTTCGGAATTCGAATTCTTCAAGCCGGGGCTTCAGGATATATTACAAAACAAACAGCTCCCACAGAACTAATTCTGGCAATCAGAAAAGTATTTAGTGGCGGTAAATATCTTAGCCCATCGCTTGCAGAAAAAATTGCTTTCCATCTTGAACATGACTCAATAAAAGCGCCTCATGAACATCTTTCCGATCGCGAATTCCAAATTATGAGAATGCTCTCCGTTGGAAAAACAGTTACTGAAATCGCACAGGAACTTTCATTAAGTGTTAAAACTGTCAGCACGCATCGTACACACATCATTGAAAAGATGAAGATGCAAACAAATGCGGAGTTGACAGGTTACTCAAAAGCTCATAATCTGATTGATTAATAAATTTTATCGTCTAGAAATTATCAGTTATTGAGCCAATATCTTTCCTCACCATTGAGCTATAACACACTACTTTGGTAGTTGACACTATCAAAGCAGTAATCTTGCCTTTAGTCACCATAAGTGGCTAAGATTTTATCCTATCATTTTTCCAGACAGTTTCTGATGTTTACACAAATATAGCCTGTGTATATTAGTACAGTTATTTGATTGACATTTTTATACAACTGACTGGACTGATATGAATACCGGACAAATGATGTTAACAATGGGTGCGTTAGCTCTTTTCTCAATGACAGCTCTTAATATTACAAGAAGTTTTAATACAAGCGGTCAGGCAATCTTACGCGCCAAATGTGGGTTGGCTGCAACTTCACTTGCAACTTCTATGGTTGAAGAAGCTTCCGGCAGATACTTCGATGCAGCAACTGCTGATAGTGCTGTAACGAAAACAACTGCATTAACTTCACCAAACGGATTAGGACCACGAGCGGATGAGAAATATCCCAACTTTAATGACTTTGACGATTACAATAACCTCTACGTAAAATTGTTTCTCGCACTCCCGGATACTTTTCATATTAAATGCAAGGTTGTGTATATCAATCCTGTGAATCCTGAAGTTGCTTCCACTGTAGCAACTTGGCACAAAAAACTTACCGTCAGTGTTACAAGCCCTGTGTTTGTAGATACAATTAAATCCGAATACATCTTTAGTTATTGGTATTTTAGATAAAGGAGAATTTGTATGGGTTCAAGTAGTTTACTCGATATTATTGGCTCGTTCATCATCGGTGGAATGTTGATTTTGATGATCATTAATCTTACAGGCAGCATTTCTAAAATGACATATACCTATGGAATGGACATGACTGTTCAAAAAAATATGACGACGTTGGTTCAGATGGTGGAAAGCGACTTCCGGAAAATCGGGTATTGTGCTGACCCTGATGGTTTTCCGATTACCGCAAAGTCCATCTTGGAAGCCGGGAAACATAATATCTCATTTCTTGCTGATATTAATTTTGATAAAACTATGGACACGGTGAAATATTATATCGGTGAAGATGAAGTCTTAGACTACACATCTAATCCTGACGATGTTCCATTGTACAGAGTTATTAATAATGTAAACCCAAGTTATTTCAATCTTGGCACAACACAATTTGATTTTCTCTATTACAATGCGCTCGGCGACTCGATGGCATTTCCAATAACAAAAGATTCACTCAAAGGTATTTTTTCCATCCGTCTAACTGTCATGTTACAAAGCCCCGCCGCGTACGATTCACTCTACACATACGCATACTGGAGACAACTTCGACTTTCATCACGCAATCTTTTAAACAGATAAAGGTGTATTTATGGGAAAAAGTTCAATCTTGTTAGTCCTTTCACTTAGCTTCGCGTTACTCATGTTAGGTCCGAACATGTATGAGGCAGCATCAGTTGCAACAATGAATTTTCTCACCTACAACGAAAGAACACAGGCACATAATGCGGCACTCAGTGCCGCCAACATTGCATCGAATCAAGTCTTCCTTGACCCTACTTGGATTGGAGGATACGACAAAGTGAAGTTCGGAGATTCAAGATTTTCTGCCAAAGTTGAAAATATTCAGAATTCACCAAGGAAAAAAATC
>JACPVN010000308.1 GCA_016191715.1 Ignavibacteriota bacterium
AACATTCATCGGATGGTTTGTGTTTGGAGGTTCAGGGTTCTCTTCTTCAATGATAAACTTTATTGCTGTGTTGATTATTGCTTGTCCGTGTGCGCTTGGTCTCGCAACTCCGACTGCAATCATGGTCGGAACAGGACTTGGCGCATCAAAAGGGATTCTTATTAAAAATGCAGAAGCGCTTGAACGCGCTCACAACATTCAAACCGTTGTGCTCGATAAAACAGGAACAATAACAGAAGGAAAACCGGCTGTTACCGATGTTGTGCCGTTTGGTAATCTCACGGAGAATGACGTTCTTCAAAAAGCCGCATCGCTTGAAAAACATTCCGAGCATCCGCTTGCGCAAGCAATTGTCCGTTATGCGACTCAGAAAGGAATACGGTTGTTACCTGTTGGATCATTTGAAGCATCTCCCGGGTTTGGTGTTAGCGGAATGGTCGGTAATGATTTTGTTGTGGTTGGAAGCGTTTCAGGTCTGAGCGAATATGTGCTATCCACAGAAGATGTTTCACCGGTGGCAGATAGACTCGGTGATGAAGGAAAGACAATTATCTATATTTCTGTTGGCGACAGATTAGACGGCTTCATCGGGATTTCTGATTCTGTCAAGCCGACATCGCGTGAAGCCGTTCAACTATTGAAATCCATGAACATTGATGTTGTGATGATTACGGGTGATAATTCGTTTTCAGCAAAAAGAATTGCTGATGAAGTTGGTATTGAAAACATTCTGGGAAATGTAAAGCCCGAAGAAAAAGCATCGCGCATAAAATCTCTGCAAGCCGAAGGGAAAATTGTTGCAATGGTCGGCGATGGAATTAACGATGCGCCCGCGTTGGCACAAGCCAATGTCGGAATAGCTATGGGAACCGGAACCGATGTCGCTATGGAAACTGCAGACATTACCTTAATGAAAGGGGATTTACTTTCGGTTGTACAAGCAATAACACTTTCAAAGTTGACGATAAGAACAATCAAACAAAATCTTTTTTGGGCTTTCGTCTATAATATTATCGGAATTCCGATTGCGGCATTCGGATTACTCAATCCGATGTACGCCGCCGCCGCGATGGCATTCAGTTCCGTCAGTGTCGTTACAAACTCTTTGAGAATCAAAAGCAAAAGTTCAAATGCCAAATAACAAATCTCAAATTCATTAGCATAACACTAATGACGATTGACAAATAACAAAGTACTAAGAACAAAGAATAAAGAACAAAGAACTAAAAACTCAAATCCCAAATCTCAAATCAATTTCTATGCGAGACGTATCAGCAAAATCAAATACATTACGAACAGCAAAAGCCGAAGCAACGCTTGTTGTAAGTCCGAAAACGATTGAAGCAATCAAAACCGGGAATCTACCGAAAGCAGATCCACTTGCCGTTGCGCGGGTGGCAGGAATTCAAGCGGCGAAAAATACAAGTGTGCTGATTCCGTATTGTCATCAGGTTCCGCTTGATTTTGTTTCAGTTGATATTCAACTCGGCGCCAATTCAATGACCATCACAACAGAAGTGAAAGCAATTTGGAAAACCGGAGTCGAGATGGAAGCGATTGTTGCCGCCTCATCCGCCGCGCTGACGTTGTATGACATGCTCAAGATTATTGATGAACACATGGAAATTGTTTCTGTCAAACTCCTCTCGAAGAAAGGTGGAAAGTCGGACTTCAAAGAAACCGGAGAAGGATTGACAGCGGCAGTGCTGGTTCTGAGTGATACAGTAAGTAGTGGAAAAGGGATTGATACTTCGGGAAAAGTTTTGAAGGAAAGATTGGAAGGTTACAGGTTACGTGTTACGGGTTACACGGTGTTGCCGGACCAGCAAAATGAAATTGAGAAAGAATTTAAGAGATTAGTTGATGAGGATAAGGTAGATTTGATTGTAACAACAGGAGGAACGGGAATCAGTCCGAGAGATGTAACGCCTGAAGCGACGCTTGCGGTTATCGAACGAAGACTCGAAGGGGTGGAAGAAACGCTTCGCAGTTATGGTCAAAGCAGAATCCCGACTTCCATGCTTTCACGTTGTGTTGCTGGTGTTCGCGGAGAATCAATCATCATCAATCTCCCGGGTTCGGTTAGTGGAGTTCTTGATGGTATTGATGCAATCTTTCCCGCTGTGATACACGGATATAGGATGATTAAAGGAGAGAAGCATTAAGATGAATATCTTCAACGACAGCAAACGAATAAAACCCGGTATCAATAAGTATAGTTTACCAAAAACTCCGCCGGGGCAAGTTGCCACGGAAAAATTTCCCATTTACACTTTCAACGAGACACCGAAAATTGAGCCAAATGATTGGCAAATTCGAGTGTGGGGAGAAGTAGAGGCAGAGCGAGTATTCGGTTGGAACGAGTTTATGCAGTTGCCTCAAACAACAATTCGTGCTGACTTCCATTGTGTAACTCGCTGGAGTCGCTTTGATGATGACTGGACAGGAGTGTTGTTCAAAGATTTTGTTCAACACATCAAACTGAAACCGACAGCGAAGTTTATCATGCAACATACGTATGATAACTACATGACAAATCTTCCCATGGAAGTTATGCTCAACGAAGAAGTAATGTTTGCTCATACGTTTAATGGCGAGCCGCTTCCCCGCGAACACGGCGGACCGATGCGCATCTTTACTCCTAAGCGATACGCATGGAAAGGCGCCAAGTGGATTAACGGAATCGAATTTATGTCGCACGACAAACCCGGTTTGTGGGAACGAAATGGTTACAACACTCCCGCCGACCCATGGAAAGAAGAACGATTCGGATAATTAGTGAATAGTTAATTCGTTAATTTGTGAATCGTTACTTCAGTATTATTTTCAACACCATTTGTGGAACGGGAATCGTTCCTCCATGAACTTGGAATACAACACTCAGGACTTGAGCAGGTGATTCACGAAGGATACTCGCTTCTCAATCTTATCACGTTTTTTACATCTGGAGAAAAAGAAGCGCGTGCGTGGACAATCCGTAAAGGTTCATTCGCACCGCAAGCCGCCGGAGAAATACACTCTGATTTTGAGAGAGGATTTATCCGTGCAGAAGTTATCAAGTACAAAGATTTAGATTCACTTGGCTCAGTTCATGTTATCAAAGAAAAAGGGTTGCTACATGTCGAAGGACATGAGTATGTTGTTGGGGATGGAGATGTGATGTTTTTTAGGTTTAATGTGTAAAAGATTTTAACCACAAAGTCCACTAAGGAAACACAAAGTTCACAACGTACAAGAAAATCTTTGTGTCCTTCGTGACTGCTTGGTGTTCTTTGGGGTTAACAATTACAGACGAACGACATCAATATTGTTACCAAGTTGCACAATGGAGATGGACTGACATTCCTTTAGATTTCTGACAATCTTTTTTGAACCCTCAATGCCAAGAACATAGAAACCTGTAGAGAGAGCGTCTGCTTCAATCGCCGAATGAGCAATCGTTGTTCCGCTCAGAATTGAATGTGAGGTTTTTCCTGACACGGGATTTAGTAAATGTCCGATTCGCTTTCCATCAAACTCAACAAAGTTTTCGTAATTGCCGGAAGTGGAAAGCCCTTGCTCTTTTATTTTGGCTGTTGTAATCATTTCTTCTGTGTTCAGCGGGTCAACAATTCCGACTTCCCATGCACTTTCATCGGGCGGAGTTCCGAGC
>JACPVN010000309.1 GCA_016191715.1 Ignavibacteriota bacterium
AAGCGATACTTTGCAATCCACCTGCAATTTGTGCAGGAGTTTCAAACGTCAGTGCAAAGCCGCCAATCAATCCGTTCTTTACAAACTTCAATTCGTCGTCCGTCATTCCTTGTTCCCGCATGAGATTGATTTCATACATAAGTTCACTGATTGAACTATCGGTTTTTTCTGTTACGACCGGTGCATTGGCAACGAACGGTCCGACATTTTTATAAAAGGAAAATCCTGAACGTGCGCCATACGTGAACCCATGCTTCTCGCGGAGATTCATGTTAATGCGGCTGCTGAACTGCCCGCCCAACATTCGGTTCATTGCAAGCACCGGGAAAAAATCGGGAGTACTTCTCGATAATGCAGGATAGCCGACGCGGATTTCCGATTGTGCCGCATCCGGTTTATCAATGAGAAATATTTTAGATTTCTCAATAGTTGCAGGTGTTGGAATATTGTGAGCCGGGACTGTATGTTTCTTCCACGATTTCAAACTTGCTTCAAGTTTTGAAACGACGTCGCTCATGTTCAAATCTCCAACGGCGATTAGCGTCGCATTATTCGGTGCGTAAAATGTTTGGTAGAATGTTACCAAATCGGTTTGCGTCAACGCATTAAGGGAAACTTCAGTTCCCAGAGAATTATTCCCGTATGGATGCGATGCGCCATAGAGCAAAAATGAAAATGCATTGTTAGCAACTTCAGCCGGGCGATCTTTCTGTTGAAGCAATGTTGTAATGCGTTGTTTCTTCAATCGTTCAAATTCTTTCTGTGGAAAGACCGGATTCAAGAGAACATCGGAAAAGACGTTCAATGCTTTGTCAAAATGCTTTGAAAGCGAACTGAGTGTTAAGAACGAACCATCAATGCTCGCGTTTACATTGAGCGATGCGCCAATCGTTTCAAGTTCCTCGGCGATGGCAAGAGCATCACGGGTGGCGGTTCCTTCGTCGAGAACATCGGCAGTCATCGTTGCAAGTCCGGGCATCGCAACAGGGTCGTGGTCAGAGCCGGCATGAACGACGAGGTTAAATGCAAATGTCGGAAGTTCGTGTTGCTCAACTAACCATACCTGCAAACCGTTACTTAATGTTGCTTTTTGAATATCCGGCAGTGAAACCACAGGTGCGGGTTTCGGTATCGGTCGTTTCGTTCTGTCAAGTTCGTCGGCGCTTAATGAAGTCATCACAAATAGGAATGTGAATACAATAGTTAATAGTGGTTTGGTACATTTGTTCATGGCTTATTCTCCTCTCGTTACAGCAAGTTCAGTTTTCCCGACCGGTACGATGCTCAGTACCATGTTCGGCTTGTCAAAATACTTCATCGCTACCGCAACCAATTCATCAGATGTAATACCTTTGTAATCATCCATTTGCTTGTTGATGTTGTTCGGGTCGCCGGTGTAGGAGTAGTACGAGGCAAGGGCAGTCGCCTTTCCCAGGACAGTGGTAGCGCTGTTTATGATTTGTGATTCAATTCCGGTGATTGCTTTTTCGATTTCTTTTTCTTCAACGCCTCCTTGTAATATTTCATTGATGATATTCGTAACTGCCGAGTGCATCTCTGTTAATGTTTTTCCGGGTTTTGCCGTTACCTGAATCTGAAACTGTCCGGCAATTTCAGAACCGCCTTGAAACGCGAAGGCAGATTGGGCGATTTGCTTCTCATACACCAACTCCTTGAACAGCCGGGAATTTTTTCCACTGCTGAGAATCCGGGCAAACACTGTCATGACTGCGTCTTCGCGTGTTTCTGATTTCGGGCTATGCCACGTCATATAGAGTCGTGGCAATTGTACTTTATCTTCAAAGATTTCAATTGTCTCTTCTTTCATCGAAACAGGAACTGCTTCAGGTCGGTCAAACGATGTTCCTTCGGGGAATGAACCAAAATATTTTTCAATCATTTGTTTTGCTTCAGCAGAGTTACAATCGCCGGAGAGAACAAGGCAGGCATTGTTCGGTGCGTAATAAGTGCGGAAAAAATCTTTCACGTCATCCATCGCGGCGGCGGATAAATCTTCCATGAAACCGATGACGGGCCAACTGTACGGATGGTCGGAAGGAAACATTGCTTTTGCAATCTTCTCGTCCGCTGTGCCGTACGGGACGTTATCAACACGTTGCCGGCGTTCATTCTTTACCACGTCGCGCTGGTTATCAAGTTTTTCCTGAGTCATGGCAGGAAGGAGGAAACCCATCCTGTCGGATTCAAGATAGAGAGACAACTCAAGTTGGTTGCTCGGTACAACTTCAAAATACGTCGTTCCGTCTTCGGTGGTGAAGCCGTTGATGCTCGCGCCGACTTCTGAAAGTATTTTAAAATGTTCATCGTCACCGACATGTTCAGAACCCTGAAACATCATGTGTTCAAACAAATGCGCAAAGCCGGTGCGCTTCACTTTCTCATTTTTCGAGCCGACATGATACATGACAACGGTAGCAACGACCGGAGCGGAATGGTCTTCATGAAGAATGACGTTCATTCCGTTTCCAAGTTGGTATTGCTCAAATTTGATTTGTAATTGTGCAAAACTCATTGCACTAAGTAATACGACACTTGTAAAGCATAAATAAAAAATTTTCATTAATGAAATCTCACTGTATGTATAATGGAGATAGTTTAAACGGCAAAAATGTAAAGATTTGGCAGGTGAGAAACAAGTTTTTTTCTATTTTGAGTGAAAAAAAGAAAAGCCCGACAGATTTCTCCATCGGGCTGAAAACCTTGCGAAGGTTTTTCGTTCATGGTTAGAATGAACCTTCGCAATGGTAATCAATATGATACTATTTCATGATGACCATCTTCTTTATATCTATATAACCTTGTCCTGAGCCTGACGAAGGATGTCCTGAGTGAGTGCCTTCTGCACCATGACGCGGGGCGTCACTTGACGAAAGGTTACGAGCAGTGAGCCGATAGAAATACACACCGCTGGATATATTGCTTGCATCGAACGTAACAGATTTGAAACCCGCACCCTGAAACTCATTCACGAGCGAAGCAACTTCTACTCCAAGTGTATTGAACACGCTTAGTTTTACTTGTGCATCTTCCGACAACTGATAACGAATAACGGTTACCGGATTGAACGGGTTCGGATGATTCTGTTCCAACAGGAATTGTTCAGGCTTTGCAGAAGTAATGACATCTTGTTCAGGATACATTGGACGGGTTAGTGTTGGTCCCGGGCATGGTATGCTTGCTTCTGCTGTTATCCAAATTACGTCATCTTGCTTTTTCGGTTTATCAATAATTACTTGACCTTGACCGTGCATCAACGTGTGTTTCTTTTTACCATTGCCATGACTCTTCAGCCAATAATTTGTGAAATTATTGCTCTTGACGTTCCAAGATATTGTAACCGGATACGATGCGTCTTTGATAACCAACGGAATTACTTTTCGTCCCTGTCCTGCCGGAATATTTTCGAGAAATCTTCCTGACTTAAACTTTGCGTGGAATAAACCGGGAGGCGGCTCTGGTGGCATCTTATCGTTCTTATTCATCTTTTGTCCAAGGGCTAATCCTCTATTCCTCATGTACAGCGTTTGAGAGTTACCGCCCGAATCAGTAATGGTGAGTTCATCCATCTGTTGATACGATGAATAGGTAATACATGGGTCAGGGTCGGAACTTTGCGTTGTGAACCGCCATGAACCCGACCATCCGCTCGCTCCTGCTGTGTTTATCGCTTTAACACGCCAGTGATACGTTGTGCTACTTTGTAAAGAAGGGACCAGACGTGATGTTGTCGTTATGTTTGAATCATTGATAACGGTAGTACTAAAATTTGAAGTTGTTGATACTTGCAACCAGTATTTGTCTGAGCCGCTTGATATGTTCCAACTTAGATACAACGATGTTGCTTGGTTCGTTGCATAGTTTGGCGGGGAAACGAGAGTGGGAATAGGTGGTGGTTGTGGAGGTGGCACTGTAGTTGTGAATTGTCTCATAGAAGACCATTCACTTTCACCATACTCGTTTGCCGCACGAACGCGCCAGTAATATGTTGTACTGTAACCAAGCGAAGAAACTGTTTTACTGTTCACTGCTAATGTAGAATCATGGACAACGAACGATAAGAATTGAGACGACGTTGAAAGTTGAAACCGATACGAGGTAGCATACGGCTCTTCTTCCCAATTAAAGTCCACGATTGTTGGGAAGTTTGTTCCATTGTTAAGTGGTTCGAGTAGTGTTGGTTTCCCCGGTGCTTCGGGATTAGGTGGCGGTTCTATGGGAAGGGTTCCGGGTGGAATAATTTCTGATGCTGTCGGATCCAATTGCAAGTCACCAGTGGCGCTTACCTTCACCCAGTATCCTTTTCCCGGTTCCAATGTTGTTGAACTTACGTATCCATCACTTGAATATGTCGTAAAATCCGATTGAATTATATCGGATGGTGTAGAATGAATTTTATTTGTAGCTAATGATGTCGAAAGCGAACCGATCATATTCCAACCGGCGGCAACTGGTACAATGTGAGTGTTGAGGGGCCAACCAAGATACGTTTTGGTTTCTGTGGCTGGCATTTTTAACCAATAACCCAATCCATTTTCAAGCGTAGTTTTAATGACATAACCGCCTTGGTAAGCAAACACATTTGAAGTTCTATTTGGATACAAAGCATCAACCCCGAAATTACTTACTTGTGCCGGAATACCAACCATGTTCCAATTTGCATTTAAGGTACTTGAAACAGAATTTTGACGTATTGCCGAACTCATAACTGAATACAAAGAACCATTCGTCATGGTGTACACCATTATCGGATCATTACCATCAAAGAAATCGGCTTCAATGTTTGGAGATTGTCCCTGTATCGTATAGAGAAATGGTTCACTCCACACACTATTTTCATATCGTGCGAGCATGGTACCTTGTTGTGTTTGCCAAACCAGAGCAAGATCATTCGGTCGCGTTTGACTATTGCGATAACTGCAAAGAGATGGGGCAGTCGGTAAATTTCCTGCACCACTTATGACAAACTCATGTTCACTCCCTGTAACATCTGAACCATTTCTATTTTTCTTTTGAAATTTTATTTTGCTGATTGAAGTTGCTGGGTCAAAACTTTGCCATGCAATACATGTATTTCCGTTGGCATCGAGTGTTATAGATGGCTTTGAACTGACTTCAGACATTGAGCTACTTGGAAGCCCGGCGGGACTGCTCCAATCAACAGTACCCACGGAAGGTGTAGTGGTAGCAAACTCTGCACGAGCATATCCGATATATGTACCACCAAAACTATTATCTTCCT
>JACPVN010000310.1 GCA_016191715.1 Ignavibacteriota bacterium
AAGAATGGTGAACCTGAATTCCAAAGCACAATTTTTTCAATTGGACATTCGTGAGTTTGCCATTGATAAAATATTCGATGAAGGAAAGTTCGATGTCGTCAATCATCATGCGGCGCAAATGGATGTTCGCAAGTCGGTGCTGGACCCGATTTATGATTCATCCATCAATGTACTGGGGACGCTGAACATACTTGAGAACTGCAAACGCACCGGCGTGAAAAAGTTTATCTTCGCTTCGACAGGCGGCGCGATTTACGGAGAGCAGGATTACTTCCCTGCAAACGAAGTGCATCCACAACGACCACTTTCTCCCTATGGAATTACTAAATTAGCGGTCGAGAAATATTTATTCTACTATCAACAAGTTTGTGGAATTCAATCAACAATTCTTCGTTATGCAAATGTATATGGTCCGCGGCAAAACCCGCACGGAGAAGCCGGTGTAGTCGCAATCTTCGCGAAGAAGATGCTCGCTGACGAACAAGTAACTATCAACGGCGATGGTCTGCAAACGCGTGATTATGTTTTTATCCGTGATGTCGTGAGAGCAAATCTTCTTGCTCTCGAACAGACAACATCCGATACGTTCAACATCGGAACAGGAATTGAAACAACAGTGAACGAAATTTATACAACGATGGAATCTGTTCTTGGGCGACGATGCAAAAGTAATCATGCACCGGCAAAAGACGGAGAACAACTCCGAAGTGTGCTTACGTTTGAAAAAATCAAAACGGAATTGGGTTGGCAACCAACTGTTTCGCTTCGTCAAGGACTTGAAGCAACAATAAAATATTTCAAAGAGCATCCGACAGCGTAGCAGTGGCAATCGAACAGAAATTTATTGAAAGAATTATGAACGGCGAGCGCATTGCAGTTGCGCGTGGAATTTCTTTGATTGAAAACGAACATCCTTCTGCGAACAACTTGCTCAAGCAACTGTATCCCCACACCGGCAAAGCATATCGTATCGGAATTACGGGGCCGCCGGGCGCAGGCAAAAGTACCATCACGAACAAGTTGGCAAAACTGTATCGAACACAAAACAAACGAGTCGGTATCATCGCAGTTGACCCGACGAGTCCGTTCACAGGCGGTGCGTTGCTCGGCGACCGCGTTCGCATGACTGATGTAGAACTTGATGAAGGCGTGTTCATCAGAAGTATGGCTTCGCGGGGAAGTTTGGGTGGCTTGAGTAAAAAAACAAAAGAAGCGGCTGATGTGTTTGATGCGGCTGGCTATGATTTTGTGCTGTTTGAAACAGTCGGCGTGGGACAATCGGAGTTGGATATTGTTCGTGCGGTGGATACGACCGTCGTTGTGCTTGTTCCGGAATCCGGCGATTCGATTCAAGCAATGAAAGCCGGTTTAATGGAGATTGCTGATTTTTTTGTAGTGAATAAATCCGACAGACCCGGTTCCGAGCAAGCGGTGATGTCAATTAAGATGGTTCTGCAATTCAAACATCCGGCAGACGGTTGGCAACCGGAAGTCATTAAGGCAACCGCAAACGACGGAAAAGGAATTGATGAAATCGCTTCAATGATTGATTCTCACCGAGAGTTCCTCCTCAAAAATAATCGTCTTCAGGTGAAACGAAAAGAGCGAACGATTGAACGTGTACGTGAGTTAGTGAATGATAAACTTCATGTTGATTTTTGGAATGATGAACGGGAACAGATGCTCACTTCATACATCGAAAATGTTTTGAGCGGAAAAAGTACGCCCTATGATTTGGCAACAACGTTACTGAACGTTCAAATGTAATTCTTCGTTGCTCCATGCCTTCTCTATTACTTTGAACTATGTAATTGTTCCCGGACAGCGATGAAAACTTCCTTAAAAAAAATATTCTCACGCACAATGGTTTTCCTTCTTCCACTTGCCGGCGGACTCCTTCTCGGTATTCTCCTCATACTCTTCTTTGAAAACAATGTTGTCTTCTATCCAATAAAATATTCGGAAGGAATCTGGAATACATCACTCTTAGAATTGCCGATAGAGGAATGTACCTTCCCAACTTCTGACGGATTGAAATTACACGGTTGGTTTGTGCCGAACGAAAGTGCAAAGGCAACGCTTTTGTGGCTTCACGGCAACGCAGGAAACATCATTCACCGGCTCGACCAGTTACGAAAATTTCGTCTGCTTGAATGTAATATCTTCATCTTTGATTACAGAGGATACGGAAGAAGTGAAGGAGATCCTTCTGAGGATGGATTGTATCTTGATGCAGTAGGGGCGTACGATTATCTCAAATCCCGCCCCGATATTCAGTCAACATCTATTGTTGTTTACGGACAAAGTCTCGGCTCTGCAATTGCCGTTGACCTTGCAACTAAACGAAACTGTTCAGGATTGATTCTTGAAGCATCCTTCACGAATGCAAAAGATATGGCAAAAGAAATGTTTCCATGGTTTCCCGTTCATTTTTTTATCCGCTCCCGGTTTGATTCAGAAACGAAAATTAAATTATTGAACACTCCTCTCTTCTTTGTTCACGGAAGTGAAGATGAAATTATTCCCATAACACTTGGAAAGAAATTATTTGATGCCGCAAACCATCCGCAGCAATTCTATAAAATTTCCGGTGCGGGACATAATGATTGCTATGTTGTGGGAGGAATGGAGTATCTTCAACAACTTACATTATTTCTGGAAACGATTTCAGGCAAACCAATTCCCGACCAATGACAAATCCAGTTATCGGAGAAGTAAAAGTTTTTTTGCTTCACTAAACTCTTTGGCCGTTATTTTGTAATAATACATCCCGCTCGGCACATTAGTTGCTTCCCATCGAACAGAATAAGTTCCGGCTTCTTGTGATTCATCTACAAGCGTTACTATTTCTTTACCAAGCATGTTGTACACTTTCAACGTAACATTGTAGAACGACACATTGAGTCGTTCCGGCGATTCGGCGAATCGCACTACAGGTAACTGATAACGGATAACAGTTGACGGGTTGAACGGATTGGGATAGTTTTGTTCAAGTGAGAATTCACTTGGGATTATTGAATTATTGTTATTGGTGTAATTGCCGTCTCCTTTAGGAGACGGAGGCGGTAATTCATTCGTTGGCACAATGTTTATTTTCCCTAATGATCCGCCTTTGGCGGAACTATTGACCAATGACGATAACATAAGCGTTCCCGCCTGACTTACCTTTACCCAATATCCTTTCCCCGGTTTAACTGAATCACTATATCTATAACCACTCTCATATTCAAAGAACTGAGAAGTGACTAATCCCGGAGGATTGGATGTTATGCTGTTTGTAGATATTGACTGAGAGATTGAACCTATCATGTTCCATCCAACATGAACATCTATTGTATCAACAGTCCTATAAAATCCTGTGAGCGAAACCGATTGCACACCGTTAAACTTCAGCCAGTACCCCACGCCATTCGATAGTATCGTGTATGGAACATAGCTGCCGTCAAAAGCAAAGGCGTTCGATTGGGCAGAGGGATACAGTGCGGTCTTCGTGTAATCAGCAACCGTTAATGGTATTGAAACGATATTCCATCTGTCATTCATATTGTATTGAACTGTTACTTCTGACGATAAATTTACCTGTGCTTGTAACGAAGGAACACTCCAATTTCCATGAACATCAACTGTTATGATTCGATAGTAACTCACACCGTTTGTGAGAGGTGATTCATCTGTTAACGATGTATCGGTAGTTTGTCCTATCTTTGTAGCTTCGGATGGAGGGAATCCGTTGTCTGTCGAACGATGTACTTCATAATATGCTACGTCGGGATCAACAGTGTTCTTCTTCCAATGTAAATACACTGTTGGTCCGGCTTGCGAATTAGCGGAGAGGGATTGTACTGGCGAAGGCGGAAGGTTGTCAATCGAGTAGCCACTATCCGGTAATGATATCCAATACACCGAG
>JACPVN010000311.1 GCA_016191715.1 Ignavibacteriota bacterium
AGTTTTCGTGATGAATTTTGGAAATCTCTTTATGAAGGACTGCTCTTTCTTTTGTATTGGGAATTTCTCCCTCTCCGAAAAGAATTTCCATGACGACAACACCCGCGAGTTGGGCAATGTGCGTCGCTTTGAATTTCTTCTCTTTAATTTCCAGAGTTATTGATTTCTTCTTTGCAGGGTTTGACCATCCTAACTCTTCAATAAAAAGCGATTGAAAATCGAAGTTTTGTAAATGTGTTCTTGTTCTGTTAATGTTGAGTTGAGCCATAGAATAACAGGTTTAGTATCGTCTGAAAATTTTGTACATTGCTTGTGCAATGAAAAACGGAAAATCACTGATAGAAACCAATCCGTATCTGCGGGATGAGAAAGTTCGGGAGGAACTCATCATGGAACATGCGATAACTTCAGCACGCATTGAAGGAGTGCGCGGCGCATTGAAACTTGCTGAACAATTCGCTAAACGTTCCCGGTCATCTCTCTCAACCAAGAAAAAATAGCGCAAAGCCTCATAGCACCATGCTTTAGCATGGTGTATCCTATCAAAAAAATTATTCATCAACCGATTCATCGGTTTCCAGTTGTAAATAAAACCGTTAAAACGGTTTGAACAAAACTAATCATTATTTTATCACCACGATAAATCGTGGTGCTACAATAAATCGTGGTGCTACATTAAATTGTGGCGCTATCATCATTTTTCCAAAAATACTATAACATCATGTTTAATAGCACCATGCACATTAGCGCCATGCTTTAGCATGGTGTAACATTCCAATAAATTATTCATCAACCGATTCATCGGTTTCCAATTCTGAGAATCCATATTTTTGCAAGATAGTTTTATATTCATCTGCAAATGATTTTTTCTTATGATGTTCATCTTGATTGTTGATATATTTTCGTACCGCTCCGAGATGCGATGGGCTTATCGAGAAAGCGCCGTATCCCCGTTGCCAACCAAACTTTTCCGTGATAATATTCTCACTATTTATCCAGTGAGATGATTCTCCCTTCAACAACTTCACAATGTCGTCAACTTCCTGGTTGCTTGAAAGATTAATTAAACAATGTACATGCTCAGGTTGAACGTGTAACGTATCAATGTTAATGTTTTTATCCTGTGCATTTTTGACTAAATGTTTTTTGACCAATAAGCGAGTATCTCCGTTCAAGAGTTTTTCGCGTTTCTTCGTTGTCCATATCAGATGAATATAAATTCTCACGTACGAGTGTAGCATAAAATTTCTTTCTTAAAAAACCGTTAAAACGGTTTGTTGTTTCTTGGTATCTCTTTTCCACCACAATAAATTGTGGTGCTATTATACAATAAACACAATAACACCATGTTTCTAACATGGTGAAAAACATCATTCGGATTTCAGTCCCATCGAACAAATAATTCTCGGCTCGTTCGTTTCATCTTCCTTTGCGGTGATGCAAAGCCGTACTTCATCCCTCAGCATGACAACAAGCGTTGCTAACGATTCATCCGAGATGCCACTCCGTAATTGCCTGTTCAATGTATCGGTTGCAGATTGTTGTAACGGGAAACGGTGAACGTCCTCGATTGCTTTTCGGAGTTCGAGAGAATCGAACAACGAACCTTGAATTTTCTCAGCGTAGTGTTTCAGTCGCTCATACGTTTTGAACCGTGCGCCCGATGGTCGCCCTAACGCGCCGCCAACGGATTTCTCTTCCTCAATCACATACTCAACTGCATGTTGTACAAGTTGATGATGATTCTCTGCACGGTGCAACGCCGGTTCTTCCGGTGAACATTCAGCCGCTTTTAAGATTGTCAGTTGGGATTGCGTAACGTTTTTTCCTGTGCTGTCAACCCAAGCAAGCGCATCGTTCCCTTCCGCAGTTCTCATATACACTAACACGCCGCCCGGCTCTTTTCCTGTTGCGTCAAATTGCTTTGTTGAATAAACAACGGGTGGCATGTCGGGAATACTCTTTTGCAGTTTCGGTTCTTTCGTAACAGCGTTCTTCCATATCTGATAGGCATACGAAGCAAGGTCAACTTCATCATCCGCTTCCCCATCAAGAATTCCTGATTTCTCTGTGAACAAATCCCGGATTGATTGCTCGTTCCTGTCATCTTCAAAAAATGCTTCATCCGTACCGACTACTTCTGCATTTTCTTTGAGACGGTGACGAACCCGCGCTCGTAGCCGGATGATTCGCTCAACACCATCAGCCGGAAGAAATGAATAACAAAAAATGTTTTCGGCTTTCTGCCCGATTCGGTCAACACGTCCCGCACGCTGAACGAGTCGAATGATTGCCCACGGCAAATCATAATTCACCACCACATTACAATCCTGAAGGTTTTGCCCTTCGCTTAACACATCCGTAGCAATGAGAACGCGCAGTTCGTTTTCCTGATTGACGGTAGTTGTTCTGTGATTGCTCACCGGACTGAATCGCCAAGCAAGCAATGTCGGGTCAGAAGAATCTCCGGTAACTCCTGCCATCTTCGTGAGACCGCGTAAACGAAGTCGTTCTTCAAGATAATGGACGGTATCGGCAAACTGAGTGAAGATAAGAACCTTTTCGTTTGGATGTTTTCGCAAAAGCAGGTCGCACAACGCTTCAAGTTTTTCATCCTTTTCCGGTTTCCACTCACCGGATTTGTTCAGTGTGTTGAGTAACGACTGTGAATCGTTTGTCAGGTCTGCCGGAAGTTGAGAGACAAACAAATCGGAACGAAGCCACTTGAAACGGGTTTTGTACACTCGTTCATATTCGTTATAGACTTCTTCCGCTTTTTTCCTGAGCGCTTCCTCTGTACGAAGCGAAGCCATGCTGTTGTTCGTTTCATCGTCGTTATCATCTTCAAACATCGAACCTGTTCCTTGGTCGGCATCCACATCGGAGATGCGTGTATCTAACAATCCCGCATCTTGTGTCCCGATGGGAAACGGTTTCCCATGTTCAAGTGCATAGAGAAAAATATAATTACGTAAAATGTGCCGTTCGATGGATTGAAGAAACGCAGAACCACTGCTCTCAAGCCGTTTGAAAAGATTTGTTCTGCAAAATCCCATTAACCGTTTCCCTGCGCGGGAAAGGTCATCCAATATTTTTGCTTCTGCCTGTGTTGGTGGTTCATGCGGAGTTGGCGTGATGTAATTTCCAAGCCCGTAGCGCGGAACGTTGAGAGAGTTGATTGTGCTGACGACATCTAAAGAATAAAGTTTGGCGTATTGGTCATCCGGATCAGCATCGTCAATTTTGAATTTGATTGTTTTAGGAAGTCTGGTCGGGAAATAAGACTTTGTTCCATCTTCAAATGTTAAGTATTTGCGTTCCGTTGCCGGGTCTTTTGGTTCGGCATAATTATGCAGTATAAATGAGCGCGTTCTTCTTACCATGTACAATCTCATGAGTTCCCGCCAATCATCAACTTCTATGCTCTTTTCAAACGCGGCGATGGAGCGAACTGAACATTGGTGTTTCCGAATGAACTCCGTTTCACTTCCATTTAACATTTTATTGATGTATTGGTCCGGTCGGATTCCCAAGTCTTTATCATCAGGGATGAACAAACGAAGTTGATTGGCAAGGTCAAAATATGTTTTGTTGTAGGGAGTTGCCGAGAGGAGAATACATTTGCTTTCATTTTTCTTGATGTACTCACGAAGAAATTGATAACGCTTTCCTTCTCTGTTTCGGAGGTTATGGCTTTCATCTATCAGCAACAACCGGTAGCGTCGCAACGCGGGAAGTTCATTGACCACCTGAGAAATAGAGAGCACTTTCGCCCGCAAACGATACTGAGACCGATAATCTTCCCACATCGAAACCAAATTCTTCGGACAAATGATGAGTGTTTCCCAATCGTTATCATCTTCCATGATGCGAGCAAGCGCAGTCGCCATCAAGGTCTTGCCCAATCCGACAACATCACCAATGAGAACGCCGCCTCGTTTATTGAGATGATGTGCGGCAATCTTCACAGCCGCAGTTTGAAACTCGAATAATTTGTTTCCAAAATCTTTCGGAATCTTGAATTCGGAAAGTCCTGCCCTTGCTTCTTGTGAAAGATGGTATGCCATCTTAATGTAAATATGATAGGGTGGAATAAGTTCTTCTCTTGCCCAACTTTCCTCAATGATTTCAACCAACTCATCAGAAATATCCAAACACCAACGGTCATTCCATCTGTCATCAAACCATCGTGCTAACTTTTGTGTGGCATCATGGTCGAGAACATCAACATTGAGTTCTCCTTGATGCGACAATCCTGCAAGTGTTAAGTTACTGCTTCCGAGGAAACCGATAATGGGATTGATTGGGTCGGAACGGAAAAGCAGGTACAACTTAGCATGAAGAGGATGGCGAAGGAATAATTTCACGACGACTTTTTTGTTCTTGATTTGCCGGGCAAGCCGCCGTAATCCCGATTCATCTTCATTCGTCGGAATGCCAAGCGCAAGTTGGTCACGGAATTCCTCAGCCAATTTCTTTTTTAGTTTTATCGCTGTTTGATTATCGAGTGTATTTTCTCGTTTGGCTACACTGAGCGCATCCCGCAATTCATCACTCTCAAGTTTTTGCATCCCGACAAGAAGCCGGCAACAATTTCCTTCGCCGCCATTCCATTTCTCGATGTCGGCGTCAATCTGTTTCCATCCACGCAGATTAAAGAAACCCACACAGAAATCAGAACGTTGTGAAAGTTCAATTGTCTCCCGAAGAGCGGGAAGAAGTTGTTGCTCGATGTTATCGAATATACGCGGCATAATTTACAGACTCATTTTATCCGGTCGAATATATCAAATTTTTCCAACTCCTCACTCCCTCCATCCTCTCACCCACTCCGTTCCGCACATCGTTCGGTACGGACAGTGCGGACACTGTTTTTCCAAATCGTCTGTCGGTGTGAAATCATTTTTCACATCAAAGATTTCTTCAATGATATTGAAGATGATTGGCTCAACTGCACGATAGACTTCAGCATCAGAAATTTCGTCATCACCTAATCCCACTTCAATTGACTCATCAATGTCTTTTTTACCGAGGAACAAATATGCAGGCGTAATCTTCTCGATTCCTTTTCCCGTCAGTTCATTGTAGAGAAGCATGTACATCGGAAGTTGGAACGATTGAATTGCTTCACCCCAGGTTGACGAATCTTCAGGATTGAGTTTATTGCGCTTGATGCTGACATACGTGTCATCTTTGCCGGTTTTATAATCAAGGATGTATGTGTGTTCGCCGCGTAATTCCACACGGTCAATTCTCCCCGTGAATGTATAACCGTTTTTCTCAACGCTCATCGGTTTCTCCAATCCGCTGATAACGATTTTCCCGTTGCTTGCAAGCGGTACCTGATAGTTTTCAATAAATTGCCAGAGTTGCGTGCCGATTTGCCTCTTGAGAAGAAATGTCGTTCCCGTCAGTTCTTCTCCGAAGTTCTGTTTGAAGTATTCATCGAGCGTTTTTAGCAATCGTTTCTGAGTAAGATGTTCGGTAGGTATCGGTTTTCCTTCAAACGGTTTGAAGTATTCCGTGAGAACGCTATGCACAATGTTTCCGATTTCTACGTTGTCAACATCCTCACTTGCTTCACTTCGTTCCCGCAATCGAAGAACATTCTGATAATAAAATCTCAACTGACATTTGAGATACGTATCCAGCGAGTGAGAGCTGAACTGAATCCGTTGGTGCAAATGACGAAGCATTTCGGTCGTCTTTTTAATTGGCTCCGGCTTTTTGTTCGCGAGCCGGACATGGTACTTGGCAACCTGTTCATACGATTTCAAATCAACTTTACCATCACGTTGCTGTAACTTCCAGAGCACCTTTTCAACGAAGCGGGATTTCTCTTTTCCTCCCGCTTCAGTTTCCGTGTAGAAGAGATGAACTTCTTTTGCGGAATGAATCGCGAGCGTGAAGTAATATTCAATCAACTGCTCGCGGTCGCGGGCAGTTTCTAATCCCAGCAATTTCCTGACAGGTTGTGGAAGCAACACGTCCTCACTCCGTGAGCCGGGAAGTACGTCATCGTTTGCGTCGAGAATGTAGAGCGTATCGAATTTCAGGTTGCGCGTTTCCAGCAAGCCAAGGGTTTGCAAACCTTTTAACGGCGTCCCGGAAAACGGAACCGACTCAGACGCAATAAGACTTCGGACAAGTGTGAAATATGCCAACGGTTCTTCAAATCGCTTTTCCGCAAGGAGAGAATTCGACAATCCACCTAACGCTTCAATCAATCGCTCGACATACGGGCGGAAATACGGATGAAGATTTGCCGTGCTGTGTTCAAAGATGAAAGTGAGAACTTCAATCGCACTGCGTGCAAACTCACCGATGGAACTGAATTCATTCAACTTCCTGATTGTATGATTATGAATCGTACAGAGATGTTGACGAAGTTGTTCGCTTGAAATTTCTTCACCTATGCTTGCCAACCGTTCCAACGTTTCTTCAAAAAACTCCGCATCGTTTTCAATCTGTTCAAGCGTGAACAATGCCTTCGAGCGATGTTCAAGCAAATGTTCTTCAAGCGAATGAAAGAGAATGCGCGTAACATCCGAGCGTTTTCCGAAGCGAATGTTCTTCGTGTACGGATGAAGGACGAACTTCAAATAACTCTTGGCCGAAAACTTGCCGTGAAATGCCGAGCCGAGCAGTTCCATCAAACTATTTATAAATCCATACGCAGGAGTTCGCACGAGAGGATAGCCGAGCGCAATGTTGTAGTTCTCCTCAGGAATGAGCGAGAGAGCATGATGGAAAACTGGAAACAACGCTTCAGAACCCGGAAGTACAATTGCGATTTTTTCATCCACACTCTTTTCTTGTATCTTCTTTTGAAGTTCAGCCGCGAGGGCAAAGGTTTGTCCGTGTGTGTCGGGGGCTTTAATGAAATGGAGTGATGGAGTATTGGAGTTATGTTCGTCAGAGGCGCAATCGCCCTTGGCAGAGAGTAGTTGAGTAGTTGAGTGGTTGAGATTTTGTTGGTTTGTTGAAATACCTGATTTCTGCAACTGCTCCAGTAAACCGATTCCATCCTGAAAGATGAAGGAAACATTTTCCCGTTCAAGAAGATTGGTGATTATTTTCTTCTCGGTGTTCGTGAATGCGTAGAATCCTGCAAAGATGATTTGCTGAAACGGTTCGAGATTGATTTCTCCAATCTTTCCGGCAACAGTTCTGTACGATGTTGCTCGCGTGGAGTAACCGTTGTGAACAACTCGCCTGTAAAAATTTTCGTAATAGTAACTGAGAGCATGGAATTTCAGAAACTCAACCGATGAAAGAACCTCTTTCACTCTTGGAAGCGGAAGATTTGCAAGAGCGACTGCTTCCAATTCACGGAACAACTGCCTTCCGACCGGCACAAACGCATCGAGCGAAACAAAATGTTCTGCGCCGACTTTTTCATGCGCCTCGGTATGTACATCGAAGAGAAGCGATAACGCGTCTGCAGTTTCCAGATTCTTTGTATGAACACCGAGCAGTTCGCGATGCAGCAATTCGATAAACGTTTCAATCGAAAATATGCGCGGCGGAATGTAACTCGATTGATGCCGTTCGGCAAGCATTTTCCGGAGAACGTGTGCAGGACGCTTTCCGGGAAACACGATCATAGTGTTGGAGTAATTCCGTTCCTCGGAATGCAACCGTATGGCGATTTCCTCAAGCAATCCAACTTCCGGCGGGAGTATGGTGACGTTCTTCATGCAACCCTCCGAACGCATTTCATATCAACATACGCAAGTGCGCCTTCAATCTTTTTCTCGACGAAGAGTTGACGAACAAGCATCATGTAATTCTGTACCTGTTTAATGTATGATTCCTTTTCTGCACCCGTTTTGAAATCAAGAACCAAAACCGAATCGGTATCAATAATCAACCGGTCAGCACGGTGGAGTTGTCCGTTCGCTCCGACAATCTCCTGCTCAGTCAAAATCTTTCGTCCTGGTGCCGGCGTGAAAAACGTGTTCACTTCCCTCACCGCGAGAAATTCTTTGATTTGCCTCGCGGCTGCATCTCTTTCATTGATTTGAAAACTCCGTTGTCGTACCCCTTCCAATGAACGAGTGATAATTGCATCAAGGTGAACATCAACATATTCAATATTTGATAAAACAGCATGGATGATTTCTCCACGAGTCGTATCTTCCAAGCGGATGTTCTCAACGTTCACGGCTTGCTTCAACCCTTGCGATGGATGATGAAGCAGATTCGCTTCAAGTTCTTTTTGTTCTTCACGTTGTTCTCGTTCCATCGGTGAGCCGATGGTAAAACCGTCCTCCGGCAAGAACGCCGATGGCTCGTTTCCATATTTTGATTTGACGCTCAGAACATACATCTCCTCCCGCGCCCTTGTCAGTGTTACATAGAGTTTGTTCAACTCGTCAACTTTTCTCTTCGTCGAGTCTTCATCATAAATCTTGCCAAGCAGAGCGCTTGATTCCGACCAATCTTTTTTCGAGCGAATCAACCGGACTCCATCTTCTTCCGTTGTAATTGCCAGATTGTTTGTCTTGGGACGACTATCATATAAGAGAGCAATCACCACCGGGAAGCCAAGCCCCTTTGCTTTATGCACGGTCATGATTGTCACGGCATCTTCGCCGGATGATTTTTCGAGATTCCACGTATCGTCATCATCGCTTTCTTCCGCGTACTCGAGAAAATCTTTCAGGTTGTTGTTCCCTTTTTCTTCAAACTGTTTGATAACTTCAAGAAACTTCACCAGCGCGGCTTCTTCTTCGTTGAACGAATCAAACAAACCGAACGC
>JACPVN010000233.1 GCA_016191715.1 Ignavibacteriota bacterium
AACTTGAGTCGGGAAGAAAATCCATGAGTTGTTATCCTGCAAGCAACCGAGTGTTACCTGTTTTATCTCCTTCGATTCGCCGAGGTCAACAACTGCATCGAGGTCAACTTCGTGGTAGCCCTGCCACTCACCATTTCGGAAATCTGTACCACCGCGGATGCCATCAATCAGAGCATCGTTTCCTCCGGCTGTATATTGTGCATCAAATTGTGTGTGAAGCGTGAGTGTCCCAACAGGTTTGAATTGTCTGAACACTGCGCTCATCAATCGGCTATCTATCATACCTTCTTTCGCAGCAATTGCTTTTACTGTAGTTGTCTTGTTCAACCAAACCGGAGATTGATACACTGATGATGAAGTTGTTGGCGTTGTTCCATCTAATGTGAAATATATTTTTGCATCACTCGTTGGCGTTGCCAATCGAATCTCCGTCGAATCGGAAAATGTTTTCCCTGACGCTTCAATGTATGGAACAGTCACAATTTGTTTCGTTGAAGTTGAACTCCGACTCACTTCGCTTCCCCATTGTTCATTCGGGCGAGTACCCATTTTCAATTGCAGTGTTCCACCTTCCATGAGTTGCTCATGTTGCAAAAATGAAGTTGAAATTGATTTACCATTTTGCGAGGCAGATTGAATAAATTTATTCTTGGAAGAATTATCATTCGCTTGAACGACAAACTTTTTTCCATTTTCCAAATGAATCGTCGCTTTCTTAAACAGCGGACTGCCAATTGCATACGTCGGTTCGCCCGGGCAAACTTGATACAATCCCATCGCGCTCATAACATACCACGCCGACATCTGCCCGCAATCATCGTTGCCGCAAATTCCATCCGGCTTTTCGGTAAAGAGCGAATCCATTATCATCCGAACAGTTTGCTGAGTCTTCCACGGCTTGCCTGCATAATTGTATAGATACGCAACGTGATGACTCGGCTCGTTTCCCTGTGCGTATTGTCCAATCATCCCCGAAATATCCGACTGCTCTCTGCCTGCCATCTTCGATGAACCTCCGAACAACGAATCGAGTTTTGAAACAAATCCATTAGCTCCGCCCATAAGTTCCATCATTCCTTCAACATCGTGCGGCGCGAAGAAATTATATTGCCACGAGTTCGCTTCCGTAAAATGAAATGTTACCGATGTCGGGTCGAACGGCGTCGCCCACATTCCGTTCACTTTCGCTCTCACGAATCCTGTTGAGCCATCAAACATATTTTTGAAGTACTGAGAGCGCTCTGCAAATTGTTCAGCCACATCGTTCTTCCCAAGCGATTTTGCAAACTGCGCGATGCACCAATCATCATACACATACTCAAGTGTCTTGGAAACCGACTCGCTTTCCTTTTCTCCCGGAATATAGCCGTGTGTCCGGTAATGTTCGAGACCGTAACGATTCGCATTCGCGCTTGCGAGCATTGCCTTCATCGCTTTTTCTGTATCAAAATTTTTGATGCCTTTCATGTACGCATCCACAATCACGGGAACCGAATGGTAACCAATCATACACCACGTTTCGTTCGATGCAAGTTCCCACACGGGAAGCGTTCCGCTTTCATCAAACTTTGCCAGCAACGACTTGACGAAATCGAGTGTTCGCTTTTGGTCAATGATAGTGAGAAGCGGATGCTCGCCCCGAAACGTATCCCACAAAGAAAAAATAGTGTACATATCAAAGCCGTTTGCTTTGTGAATCTTCCCATCCATGCCGCGATACTGTCCATCAACATCGGAGAAAATATTCGGCGCAAGCATCGCATGGTACAACGCCGTATAAAATGTTGTCAGTTGTTGTTGCGTTCCTCCTTCGACCTCAATCTTGCCGAGTTCCTTTTCCCATGCTTGCTCTGCTTCTCTTTTCACTTTATCAAAATCCCATCCCGGCATTTCTTTTTCAAGATTTTTCCTCGCCCCTTCGATGCTGACCGAAGACAAACCTACTTTCACCACTAACGATTCCGTTCGCTCCGTTTTGAATCGCATGAAGAATTTAAGATTCGTTCCTTTCCACTCAGGAAAATAAGGAGTAATGGAATCGTTCTCCACAATCCCGAATGCTTTGAACGGCTTCGAGAACTTTGCAACGAAATAAATCCGTTGGTCCTTCGCCCATCCTTCCGAGCGGCGGTATCCTGCAACTTCCGTCAAATCAGAAAATTCAATCTTCGAGTCAAGCACTTTGTCGGGACCAAGTCCATGCACCAAATCAATGACAATGTTTGCGCTGTCGGTTTTCGGAAACGTGTAACGATGAACGCCGACACGCTGTGTTGCGGTCAACTCGGCAAGGATGTTGAACGATTTCAACTTCACCGCGTAGTATCCGGGACTTGCCCGTTCTGTTTTATGATTGAACTGCGACTTTTTGCTGAACGCTCCGTCTTTCAGTTCACCAACACTTGGCGTGAAAAGAATGTCACCGTAGTCTGCAACGCCCGTTCCGCTCAAATGCGTGTGACTGAAACCGAGAATTGCCGTGTCGGAATAATGATATCCTCCGCACGCATCCCAACCTTCCACGCGAGTATCAGGACTAAGCTGTACCATCCCGAACGGAACTATTGCACCGGGGAATGTGTGTCCGTGTCCGTCTGTTCCGATGAAGGGATTGACGTGCTTGGTGAAGTTTGAGGATTGAGAAAATGAAATTGAAAAGAGGAAAAGTGTTCCTGTAAGAAAATGGATAGTATGTTTCATCGTTGTTAATTAGACTTTGTTGATACAACTTGAGGTGCCAAATTGGTACCTCAACTTATCGTTATATTTTATATTGTTTGAATTGTTACAAATATACGTTCTATTTCAACAAAAAACATCTCAAAAAGGAAGTGCTACTTCATCTACAGACATTGGCACAAGGAGTTCTCACAAAAGAACAAACTTGACTATTGAAAATTGACCGTTCACCATTCACAATTGAAAATTATTTACTAATTCTCAAAAGCGCCACCCCATGCCACGGAACTTCCACATCAAACTGCTCTTCAAACATTCCTAAATCTATTTGACGCCACACATCCCGAACAGTAAATCTACCGTTGAAACCAAGACTCGAAGCAGGCAATGAAATTGTTGCTTTCGACTTTCGTTCCCATTCAAAATAATCTGCCGGAGTTTTCTTTTCATCATCTCCGACATAAAACAATCCAACCGCCTTCGAACCATCTTCCAATTCTTTCACCCAAATTTGATTTCCGTTTTGATTGAAGATACGACTTGCCTGTTTGCCAAGAGGGTCTTGGTTGATTTCGATTACTTCATCGTTCGTTAATAAGTTCAACGTAAAATCATCCAGCCGACTCAAATCGCAACCGATGAGAAGCGGAGATGCAAGCAAGCTCCACAAACTAATGTGTGTGTATTGTTCATCGGAAGTAAGCCGCGACGGATGTAATTGAGGTCCCCAGCCAACCTGACCGACAACTAACATATCAGGGTCGTTCCAACTCCCCGGCTTTGCGAACGGTTCATGTCCCGCTTCTCCGAAACCAATCTTTGACATGCTTGACCAGGTGTCCGTAATATCGCCGGTCGTTCTCCAAAGATTGCCCCCAACTTCTTCTCCCCACTCCCACACATCACCCATTCCGTACTGACACAAACTATAGACAATATCTCTCGGAACTTTATCAAGCGCGTTACGCATCACTGCATACGGTTTTTTCAATTCCGGCAAACTTCTGTCTTTCGCAATCTGACTGTATGAACACCAATCGTATTTTAGGTAATCAATTCCCCATTCTCCATATCGCTGTGCATCCTGCAATTCGTATTCGTAGCTTGCCGCAAAACCCGCGCACGTGAGCGGTCCCGGTCCCGAATAGATTCCCAGTTTCAATCCTTTGCTGTGAACATAATCGCTGAGTGATTTCATATCGGGAAATTTTTTATTGGTGTTGATGAATCCCCGACCGTCCCGTGGCTCACCTTTCAACATTGCATCGTCAGTTTCCGTTTTAATTTCCCAGCAGTCATCAATGTTGATGTACGTCCATCCGTGATTGACTAATCCTGACGAAACCATCGCATCGGCAGAAGCACGAACTTTTTCATCATCCACCGCGCACGCCCAGCAATTCCAACTGTTCCATCCCATCGGCGGCGTTAATGCAATCTTCTCACCGACACTGATTCGTAACTCACGTTCGGATTTTCCAAGTTCATTCTGTGCGATGAGAGTTACCTTGTATTCACCTTTCACATTTACTGTTCCGGTAATTTGTCCGTTCGCTTTATCAATAGTTAATCCATTGGGAAGATTTATTGCATCAAACGTCATTGGGCGTTTCCCCGTTGCCGCAACAGTATAGAGAAACGGATTTCCCGGCCGAACGCCGAACACTTTCGCTCCGTTAATCTTCGGCATATCGGAAGGTTGGGGAGTGAGGATATACGGCTCGACACTTCGCTTCTCAACGAGTTGAGTAGGTGAAATTGGCTCAGTCATTTCAAGTTTCGCATCGCACCAATCTGCATGGTCGTAATTAATCCCATCATCCGAACCGGTTACCAGTAGCACAATCTGTTTAATACCAATTATATCAAGTGAAATATATTTTGCAGAATCTTTTGCTTTCATCACTCCGCTTTGCCAGAGAACTCTCTTATTACCCACAACAAAAAACTCGATACTTGCAATCTCGTTTTCTGTTTCATCATCAACTCCGACAAACGCGGAGAAATGTTTTCCTTTTCCATCCAACTTGAGCAGAAGCGTACTGACAGCGTGTGTTCCGACTCCCCGCTCAAATTTCTGTCCGCCGATTGAAAGCGGATTTCCATCAACCGACTTCTTTGCGTTTGGACTTCCCCACCCGATCTCCATCGCGGAGAGGTCAAGTTCATCGAGCCAGATGGTTTGGGAAAGAGAAGATGAAATTACACAGAACAGAGAAATGATGAGAGGGAGAAATAACTGTTTCATAATTGTTCCTATAATTGGGATTCAAGATTGAATGTTCAAGATATATCGAACGAGTATTCCATCTAAGACTGTTTTATGAACAACTCAATTTCCTGTATTAACGCTGGTAGGTTTGGTTGAAAAAATGACATGTCAGGCGCAGGCACTCTGTTGCTACGGATATTGGGTTGAACGTGTTTATGATGAGGGAACGAAGAAACGAGGGTGAGTTCGTCCGGATGTGGTTGGCTATCGTACCATGAAATTTTTTCTTCATGATGCCAAAGTTCATATCCGTAACTTTCGATAAGAACTGCATCGCGCTCCCATGTGAGACGTTCTCTGACACTAAGACGAAAACCTTTTTCGAATAATAATTCTCCTTGAAGAACGGCTGTACGTTTTCCTCGCCTGACGAGAATAAGTGTTGAACTTACAATCGCATCGTACCGATGTCGAAGCGTATAGATAAATTCTTCATAACTACGAAACGACTGAAAAGCGTTCATGTCTGGCTGTTTTTTCTATGACATCAAGAAGGCTTGAGGATTGACTGCGAATCGCTTGAATCGCATTTGCATATTGCTCTTGTCGTCTCAGTAAGATTTTGTACGCGCCCGCCCAATCGCTCCAATCTAACATCCATGAAGCGTCTTCCGGCTCTTCACCCTTCACGTATGATTCATAAAATGTTTCCGAGAGAACACCATACTTTCGCTCGTATGCTTCTATGTCTTCACGCAAAGCATGAATATCATCCACTATTTCTTGTAATTCCATAATGACTCGTCTTTATTCGGAATAATATAAGAGAATCGGGATGTATTCACAACATGAAAACAAAAAAATACTTGGTTCTTTCCTGAATTCTCCTTACACTTAACCCAGCGAAACCAACATTAGAGCTATTTTATTTTTAAAGAGTAGCTTCTGTAAACACAAAAAATGTCGGGGCACACCGTGCCCCGGTCTGCGAGTGTTTACGGATGCTCTATGTTGGTTTCGCGATCACATAGAACCCGGCATTTTGCTTCCGGGGTTTCTTTTCACCGATCGCTCAAGAGTGTAGAAACCTCTGTTGGCTTTAATGCCGACAGAGGTTTTTATGTTTTTAGTATTTCAAAGAAATTCTGTGAAGTCAAATTAACTATTCTATAACAATTATTCATGGAGGTTCCATGCGGTACGTTTTTTCATTATTTGCTTTAAGTTGTTTTTATGTTCTTGTAAGTTCTGGACAACAAGTCATATCTGTCACTCCTGCATCAAATGATATAGATGTTGAGCAATCAGCCAATGTTCTTATCGTATTTAATGTTGGACTAAATTCCTTTACCTTGACCAATAATTCGATCCGAGTGATTGGCTCCCAAAGTGGAATTCATAATAGTGCTTCAATCAGCTTTGATTCGATATCAAACCGTTTAACATTTGATCCTGATATTGATTTTAAAAATGGTGAAGAGATTACTGTATCACTCACCAATGGTATTCAGGATAAGAATGGGAATTCAATAGTTCCCTATTCTTGGAGATTTCTTGTAAAAACAAATCATGGAAACTCATCGTTTGTAAACACCCAAAATTTAACCGCCGGGTCATTTACTCGATCTATAGTTGCAGCAGATTTTGATGGAAACGGCAGTAATGATTTTTGCTGTTGTAAATGGAACATCGAATAATGTATCTATATTCTTGAATGATGGTTCTGGATTATTTTCATTGTCATCTACTGTTGGTGTTGGTAATTATCCTTGGTGGTTGACAAGCGGAGATTTTAACAATGACGGCAGTATTGATTTGGCAGTGGCAAACTGGAGTTCCAATACAGTTTCAATCCTAATCAATGATGGGCAAGCTCATTTTTCTCAAGCCACAACAATCTCTGTAGGAGTTGGTACTCTCTTTATTGTTTGTAGTGATCTTAACAGCGATGGTTATCAGGACCTTATAACAGCGAATTATTACAGTAATACTATTTCAGTATTAAAAAATAATGGGAATCTTACATTTACTAAAACCAATTTTTCTGTGGGAACAAATCCATACTCAATTACAACAGGAGATTTTAACAACGATGGAACTATTGACGTTGCAGTTGGCAATTATGGTGAGGGTGGTTCACAACCTTATGGAGTAACCATTCTTACAAATGATGGCAATGCCAATCTAAGCCAAACGCAAACATTGTCTAACGTCGGGCATCCCCGTTCTATCACATCAGGGGATTTTAACAACGATGGAAATATTGATTTTGCAATCGGTGATGAATCCAACAATAGGGTATTAATTTATCAGAATAACGGCGTGGCTTTTTTCTCACTTCTCTCTGAGATAAACGGTACATATATTACTCTGACTGTAAATGATGTAAATGGAGATGGTAATTTAGATATTGCTACGATCAATGGTTTCTATAAAAATGATGGAACTGGAAACTTTATTTCAGAACCATTTCCACCGGTAGGTGATAGTCCCAATTCAGTTGCAGTAGCTGACTATAACGGCGATGGTATTGTTGACATTAGTATTACAAACAACAATTCTGGAACAGTATCGGTATTACATCAAAATATCCAACTAGCAGCTTCTAAGTGGAAACAAATCAATTATGGTGATGCCAATTGGACTGCCTTAGCTTCAATTGAATTAACTGAAGTTGTAGGTGTTAATTGGGGTTATGGATCACCTACGGGTACACCGAGTGATTATTTCTCTGTTCAATATATTGGGAATGTTTATTGTGATACAGTTGGGATCTATCAAATTTCAAGCGATTGTATAGATGACGAAGCGTGGATAAATATTGATGGTCAAGATCGGTTTTACTTTTCGATGACCGGTATTCGTGTATCAACAATCTCTCTCACGGCTGGTTTCCATACATTTAATGTCCGCTATAGAGAAGGTTATGGTTTGGCATGCATGACATTGAATTGGATGGATTCATTTGGAAATCAGACAAGAATTCAGCCATCAATTATTGATACACAGAATATTATAGAAAATTCAAGTTTAGTTGCTTACTACCCTTTCAACGAGAATGCAAATGATGAAAGTGGAAATGGCAGTAACGGAACAATGGTTGGCGGGATTACACTTGCCTCTGATCGATTTGGGCAACCCAATAAGGCATTTTCATTCGATGGATCAACTGGTTACATTGATGTTCCCTCATCGAACCATCCACTGGGGAATGTCACGGTCACATATTCCTGTTGGATCAAGCCAATTACTGACACATCTACGTATTGGAAAGCGATCATAGATGCTGGCAGTTTAGGGGGTTTTAACAGATCTGCTCTCATGGCTGAAGCTCCAAACTATTATCTCGTTAGTTACACCGTCGACGGCGGCCGTTATGTTGAATTTAGTTATGCGCTGGTGCAAGACCAATGGACCCATCTTATTTTCTCAAAGCTAGGAGACACAACCTCGTTGTATGTTAACGGATTGCTAATTGGAACATCACTTTTTGTTAGTGGTCAGGACGTGATCTCGACCAGAATAAGAATTGGTGGTCCTGGTAGTGGACATGAATACTATCATGGAATAATCGATGATATCCGAATCTATAGTAAATCCTTAAACCAATCAGAGATAGATTCTCTTTACCACGAAGGTGGATGGTTTTTACCAACTGTTAGTATAGATTATCTTGAATCGCATCAAAATGACACAATTGCAGTTCCTGTAAGAGTAAATTTTCCACAAGGGAAATCTTATAGTTCTGCAGAACTTAGTTTTGATGGATACCAAGAACATGGCTTAACGTTTCTTGGTGTTGATACAATCTCCTCTCTGATTGGTGCTAACGGATGGCAGTTACAGATTAACAACACTGACACATTATTAATCACAGCATCCGCCGGTTCACAAGATATATCGGGTAGTGGGGCTCTTTTCAATTTGAAATTCCTTGTTACCGGAGATGTATGTAGCTTTGCTCCAATCACTTTTCAAAAAGCGCTTTTTAATTCCGGATCAGATTATGTCACAACCACCAATGGAGGTGTAGCAATAAAACCAATTCCTGTTTATGGTGATGTTGACAACAATGGTTGGACACAAGCCTTTGATGCTTCCCTCATTTTGAAACACATTGTTGGTATTGATACTCTTGAATGTCAATCTCTGGCAAATGCAAATGTAAGCTGTGACTCAACTATTTCTGCTTATGATGCAACTATTATTCTGAAAAGCGTAATCGGTTTGATTGATAGTTTGCCGTACTGTAATTCGGTTGAGGCAACCGGAAATATCACAATGATACCTTTTACAGTTCAGCAGGGCGGCATCGTGGACATTCCGATTTATCTGAGTAACGGAGGGAATATCTTTTCTTTCGAGGGAATGATAACGTATGATCCAAATCAGTTAACATTTGATCAACTGATATGGTCTCCGTTACTGAATCAATTTTCAAAAGAAGCCCATGTCAAGAATGGAGAAATTCAATTTGCCGGTGCCGGCTCAACTTCTGATGGAGAGGCAAACACATTTATGTCTCTTCGATTTGTAAAGACTTTACAAAACGGTCAATCGCTTGTTACACTAAAGCAACTACGATGGAATGAAGGTGAAGTAAAGAAAAATGTTGCAACGTCCACAATCATTACAGATGTAAAAAATGATAAGTCAGGAATACCAATGGATTTCAGCCTTGAACAAAATTATCCCAATCCGTTTAATCCTTCACCTGTAATCAGATATCAGCTCCCAACCTCACAATTCGTTTCGCTTGGGATTTATGATTTGTTAGGCAGAGAAGTAGCGGAGTTGGTAAATGAGTATCAAATTGCGGGATATAGAGAGATAACATTTAATGCCGAAAGCTTAACAAGCGGTATTTATGTTTACAAGATGACTGCAGGTAAATATAGTAACGTAAAAAAGTTGTTGTTACTCCGATAAGGAAAAGCATCGTAAAGAAACCGTGCCGCGTATTTGTATTATTTTTCTTTGAAGCCATGTCTTCCGACATGACTTTTATTAACATGTGAATTGCACAGGTGTCGGAAGGAAACTTCCGACACCACAGTTAAATACCATCTTTCAAATTGAGAAACATTTATTTAGAAGGCTGATGTTCACTGTAAAACTTCCAGACGGATTTAAAATCTTTACTGAGAGATTGTTTTATCAAACTTGCCCGTACCAACTCAATCGGTATTGCATTCTCCTGCAACACTGCGTCGTGAAATTGACGGTTCGTCATTGTTCCTGAATCAACAAGTTCGCTCCGTAATCCTCTCAGTTGCAACGCGCCAAGCATGTATGCACACTGATACAATGGACCGTAACCGCCGCTGAATGAACGGCGAACTTCTGCTGTTGCATTTTCCCGTTCATGACCGACCCGGTTCACTAACAATTCCACACACTCCTGCGGAGTCATTTTTTCCAAGTGGAAACTGAGTGAGAAAATAATTCTCGCACAACGATGCATACGCCAGAATAACATACCGATTTTATTCTCCGGCGATTTCGGAAATCCCATATCCCAAAAGAGGAATTCGTAATACAGCGCGCCGCCTTCAACCCAAAAAGGCGTGGTGAACAACCGACGATACGATTTGTACCTGTCCATCATAAATCCCTGTAAGTGATGCCCGGGAATCAGTTCATGATGAACAACCGCGCGGGAGAAATGAATGTTGTTGCCGCGCAGAGTCATTTGTTTTTGTTCGTGTGTCATGGTATTCGTCGGAAATGCCACTTGAACAACTTCACCCCCAAGAAAAAACGGACTCACTAATTGCTGCTCAGGTGAAAGCATCGTCATTCGCCACGATTCTTTAACTAACGGAGGAACCGTGACCAGTTCATTGTCTTCGACAAATTTTATTGCCTCAAGAGCAAGATCTCGAACCATCTCCGGCTGTTTCCCCGGTTCGACATGAAGTGTTTTTACATACTCCAGCGCTTTCTTCCAATCGTCGCTATACCCAAGTTCCCGAGATGCTTTTTTCATTTCCTGTTCGCACCATGCAAATTCTTTATTTGCAATTTCAATCAATTCTTCCGGTGAGTACGGAATCATTTCATACGCAAGTTCGATCAGCAATGCATCTCTTCCGATGGGATCGCCGATGATTGTTTTCTTGTCATCTGCTTTCACCCCGACTAACTTATCTTTAATAAATTCCGAATATTGCTTGAGATTTTCATCGAGCGCTTCATACGGTTTTTGCACCCACCACGTAAACATCGGGTCGTAACCATTATAGAAATTGAACCATCGTTTCATTGCATCTTTCAATTCGCTTAGTTGAGACACAGCACGATTTGCAGTGGTTTGTTTGAAAGAGGTTCCACGAATCTTAGAATTGGCCTGCACGATTGAGTCCAACACAGATTGCGCTGAATCTATTTGGTTGTTCAATGCGGTTAACCGGATAGCAAGTTGTTCCGGATTGATTGATTCCATTTTCCGTCTCGTGTCATTCAGGGCGATAATTGTCGAAGCAAACGGAAGAAGCGACTCTGTTTCTTTCCATAAATTTGCTTGAATCTGCATCTGAAGAACTTCGAGTTCTAGATGATTCCTAAACAATATGTAATCAATCTTTCCATCCTGATTGAGAGCTTCAAAATTGATGTCCGATAATTTTTTCTTCCACGATTCATAAAGATCCGACAAAAAAGATTGCCTCAATGGAGACATGGAGAGAGAATAGGAGCGGTCAATTCCTTCATAATCCGACATATAACGCTCTATGAAAATCCGAAGATCACTCGAAGAAGTATCCAACATTCCGGATTCAACGTTCTTCACTTGAGTATGAAGGGTGAGAACGTTCATACAAAAACAAAACATTGCAGTAATTAGTATTCGGAGATTCATATTCATCTTTTTTATTTTACAGAACATTGTTTGATTCATTTTTTTTTACAGACAACAATTAACTGCCAACCGGCAACCGGTAACCGTCAACTAAAGATTACATTTCCATTACATGCAAGTTCCGTTGCATTTTCCATTTCCCGTCCGTAAAATCAGGAAACTTCACCGGCTCGCCGTTCAGTGAAACTGAGTTTCCGCTGAGTTCTACCACCGCAGAAATCGCCGCCGCATCATACACATCCATGTCAGGCTCAACACCTTTCAACAGAGAGTTTATGAGACGAAAATCTTCAATGAAATCCATGCCGCCATGCCCGGCACCTTTGCTTTGTTCTTCCAACTCAACCCAGATCGGATGCATGTATTGCTTCATGTATTCGTCAACCGGTTCCCAACTATGCGGTTTGCTTTTTCCTTCGATGTAGATTTTCGGTTCCGGATATTTTCGCACGATGCCTTTCGTTCCCTGAATTAAAATATCTCGGCTGTACGGACGGGGCGAACTTGTATCATGCTTCACGATAATTGTTTCGCCGTTCATCGTTTTGATAAGCGTTGTCACAACATCGCTTAACGTAAATTCTTCCTTCGCTTGCGGACTTTCGGCACCGAACTTTTCAATAGCATAAAGATGAAGCCCGCGTGTTTTTGTTCCGACTGAAACAAGGTAATCGAAATAGTTTCCTCTGTTAATATCCAGACATTGCGCAACCGGACCAAGTCCGTGAGTCGGATAGAAATCGCCGTTTCTCTGCATCGCATGTTTCCGCCGCCACAATCCTTCACCTTCCAAATCGTGTTTCACGTCGCGTAAATCGTGAAGGTAACCGCACTCAGCATGAAGCAGTTCGCCAAAGAATCCTTTCTTCACCATGTTCAAAATCATCATCTCGACTTTATCGTAATTACAATTCTCCATCATGATACAATGTTTGCGCGTCTTTTCTGATGATTCAACCAACTGCCAGCATTGTTCAATCGTCAACGCGGCGGGAACTTCCACTGCCGCGTGTTTGGCTGTCTTCATCGCTTCGAGACACATCGGCACATGCCATTCCCACGGCGTCGCAATGAACACCAAATCAAGGTCGTCCCGCTCGCACATTCGTTTGTAATCGGTGTCGCTACGCGAATATCCGTCCGGCTGCTTGAACCCTGCTCGCACACACATTTCCTGCGCACGTTGCACTTTGCTTTCTACAATATCACAGACAGCACGAACTTCCGTTCCTTTTATTTTGAGAAGATTCTCGACATGCGAAGTCCCCTGCAATCCAACACCTACAAACCCGATGCGCACAACTTCAAGCGGCGGCGCGTTGTACCCCATCATGCTTTCCTGTAAAAGTGAAGCACGGGCTTCATGGTGCAACATCTTGCTTGCAAGAACACCGCTTAACCCGGCAGTTCCTATTTTTAAAAAATCACGGCGTTTAATTTCGTTCATGGTATTTTCTTTATTTTTGTAATTGAAAATTTTTCAGATACTCTTTCACAATCAAAATATCTGACCGACTTGTTAAATCAGGAACATGTTCTGAGAGTGGAATACAAAACATGGAACGCGGATGTTGTTCAACCATCATCTTCACAGCGACAGGAAGTTCTTTCTCGTTCCGAACGGGATGCAACGGGACAGATTCGAGAAATGGAAGAATGAGACTGTAATTCAGTCGAAATATATTCATGCTCACGCCGATTCGCCCGTTCATCTCTTTCACTCGTTCTACATCTTCCAATGTCGGCTTCTCGATAATGTTAGTGAGAAATCCCTCTTCATCTTTTGTAATCACAGCAAACTGCTTGATTCGTTCCGGCGGAAATTGCAACGCGGCACGGTTATAATCAATCATTGCGTTTTCGTATTTCGTTTCTCTGAGTTGAATCAATGCTTCAGCCGAATACACATTGTCACTGTTGCACACCGTGAACGATTGTTCCCTCCATTCCGGTTTTGCGTTCAACGCTTGCACCAAGGCATCCGCAGTACCGAACGGCTTTATTCTTCCTGCGGGAATTATTTGCAGTCCGTACGAAATCCTCAATTTCTGAAATTGCTGTTTCCCGTTCTGATTCTCGTAAAACTCCCGGATTGAATCATCATACTCTCCCACAACGATAACGACATCCTCATAACCGGCTTGCTCTATATTATAGAGAACATAATCGAGAAACGGACGTTGACCTGCGCCGACACTCAACATCGCTTTTGATTTACGAGTCGCTTCGTTCAGCAATATACCGTCAAGCGCAATTCCCTCCGTCGCTTTCTTCATGCGCGAGGAAATTCCTCCGGCGAGGATGACAATGTTCGGTTCGTTCATGTACGTTCCTCAAGTCGCGTTCCTCCATCAACATGAATGATGTACGCCCGTCCTCCTGCACGTTCAATCGCTTCTGCAACTTGTTCCGGATTTTTCGGTGCGTAGGCAAACATGCAACCGCCGCCGCCAGAGCCATTGATTTTTCCTCCAAGAGCACCCGCATTCATTGCGGCATCGAGCATCCTGTCAATTTTTCTTGTTGATATTTTCAAAATATCGCGTAATATTGTTTGATGACAATTCAGCAACGCTCCGAACTTTTCCTCATCAAGTTTTTTCTTTTGGAGAAGGTTTAGCGCCTCGATGGTGATATCGCGATTTTGAAGCGTCCCCGATAACAAGGTTTTGTCAAAATTGTTGAGGTTCACTTTGTTTCGTTTACATTCTTCAAATGAAATCGTTTGAAGTGACACATCCGAATTGAATTGTTGTAACCGACCAACAATTTCCAGTACATGATTTTTCACTCGCGCAAGAATTTTCATCGTGTCCTTTGGTTGTTGGGAATCGCCGAGAACAATGGTTCCGAGTTTTGTTGAAACAGGTTTGATAATTAAACGAGGAAAAAAAGAGAGATGAAGAATTCCTCCGTACGCTGTCGTCACCTGATCCATCATTCCTCCCGGTTCCCGAAACTCCAGCACTTCGGTTTGATAAGCATACTTCGCGCATTGTTTGGATGATAATATTTTTCGTTGGTCGCTCATTCGGGCAAGAAATGTTATCCATGCAACCGTCAGAGCAGAAGAACTCGAAGTCCCGGCGGCGATGGGGATTTCTCCATGCACAACACAATCGAATCCTTGTGAGAATGTAAATCCGTTGCGACGAAGAACATTCACCCCGCTTCTGAAATAATCCCGCTCGTTCCTGTAACGAATTTGCTTATTGAGGGTAAATGAAACATGCGAATTGATATCAGGAAGTTCAACGCGAACTTTTGTGGAGTACGACTTGCCACGCACCTCTGAGGTGCGTGGCAAGTTCAACATCTCGATGGAAATACGGAGTGAAATCGCCGCGGCAATGACAGGTAATCCGAGATAATCCTGATGCTCACCGAACAGACAAATTCTTCCGGGTGTTGTGACGATGAGATGTTCTTTTCGCTGTTTCATGTATTCATCTTGAATCGCAAATGATTCCTTTCAATAGTGTAATCAGTTCGGGTGAATATATCTTTTATCAGAGGGAAATCAAAGAACATTTCACCACGAAACAGAGAAAAACAAAAACGCACAGCGAAGACTTTTGTTCACTGTGCGTTTCATAAAAAATGGGAGTAGTTACTCTTTTTGCTTGACAGAAGTGTTATTGCAAATCATACATCTACTGTATTTGAATTATTTTTTCATCAACTTCCATCGCGAAGATTGGTAGTTCCGTTACATATTCATCAGCATTCAGCGAACGGAAGAGATGTGGCCCGAACGGACGGAAGAGAAGACGGGATTTTACATTCCAATATCCCGCTGAAGCGGTTTTGAATTTGTATGTCGCCTTGTGTGAACCGAACGGAGGAATAGATTTATTATAGACTGAATCAAGTTCGACGAGAATTCCGGTTTCATGTCCGTCTTTGTAGAGCGTGCCGTTGAACAGAGCAAGGTCTTTGTCTTCGTTCGGACGAAGCGCGCTGTTCTTATCCATTAAATCTCCGTTCGCATCGAGATGACCGGAGCGATAAGCGGTATCGCTTCCTTTCCAAACAGTCACTTCAATCCACATCTGCCGATTGAAAAATACTGATGTCGGTAAATTGTGTCCCGTCTTATCGTTGCAGATTGTTACATGAACTGTAACGGTGTCCAAGAGATTTGCTTGAGCCGGAACATCTAACTTGAGCGAAGCGGAATTTTTCATGAATGAATCAATCTCTGCTTTTTGTTCGAACCGGTACGGAAAATCCGTAATCGCGACATCGGCGCCAGCAAACGTATGACGATGCAAATCATTCCGCACAGGACCGCCGACCGCCGCTTGTCCCGTGTATTTTTTCATGTGGCAAGTCTGACACTCGACCGACATCGCACCCCACGGACTGTTTTGCCACTCGGTAAAAGTAATTTCAAACGGAACACCGTTGAGAATCAAATCGTGACACTGCCTGCACGCTTCCGAGCGGTCGTACGCCGGTTCAAATCCGTTTTCATGTGCGGGGTTCACTACGGGATCGGTAAGGATTCCATACTTTATATTTCCCGGTTGCAACGTGTATTCAATTTGTTGATTTGTTGTCTTGAAGGGTGGACGAAGAATATGACAAATGTCGCAGTTGATACCTTCACGCACAAGCGGGTCTAAATCTGAAAACTCAAACGTCGGCTTGTACGTATCCGTCAGCCATCCGATTGGAGAATGACATTGGAAACATGCTTTCCCCAAACCGCCGTTGGTGTGCGCTTGCAGGGAATTGTTCGCTAGCCGCCAAATCGGATCGCTTGTTGAGTAACGATGCATCGAACCGCTCCACTCTTCATAATATTGAGGATGACAGGTTGAGCATTGCTGAGAAGGAGTGAAGTCCGTCAACTTGTAGGTCGGTTGTTGCGGAACGGGTACGATTGCCGGTTCATCTTCTTTACATCCGGTAATCAAAAGAACAAGGATACATGATAGGCAAAAGAACCATTTTTTCATGGTGTTGTCCATCGGTTTTTTATTGAGTAACACAAAGTCCGGTCGGCATTTTGCCGACTTCCAGAACTTTGACGACTTGATTAAGAACTGCATCAATCACACAGACATTGCCGATGTTATCGTTGGCAAATCGGGGCGTGTAACCGGGTGTTGCATTTTCATTTGAGATAAAAATATATTTTCCGTTTGATGAAATATCACAGCCGTGCGGGTAATCGAAATAGCGGGGCGAGTTTGAAGTAATCGTTTGCATTACGTGACGCATCGGAATGTGAAGCACTGAGACCGAATGTCCTTCCCGATTGGTTACATAACACCAGTTTCCATCGGGAGTGAATTGCAGATGCCACGGCTGTTGACCGACATGAAAGGAATCAAGCAATGCATACGTAGTTGCATCGAACATTCGTACTTCATTATTTTCAGAACAGGTAACTAACAGATAATTATCATCGGGGGAGACGGCAACCTCCATCGGGGAGTATTTCACCGGACCGAACGGATTCGCATCATAGGCGAGAGGAATTTCTGCAATCACCGAATCGGTCGCAACTTCAATCACGGAAAGATAATCCGACATCATATTTGCCACAAACACTTTCGAACCAGCGTGGTTCATCCTGATACCATGCGGCATCGTCATGACAGTTATCGTTTTACTCTGTATCATTGTTGATGTATTCACAACAGAAATCTTGTTCGTGCTTGATGACGTGAATTGAGAAACATACAATTTATTTCCGTCGGGAGTGAGTGCAAGCAACGCCGGAGCACCGAAGACGTTCGCTTTTTTGACAACCGTATCCTTGTGTCCATCGAATTTCCAGACTTGCCCAGCATTGATAAGCGAAACATACCAGAAATTATTATCGGCAACAATAAAATGTGGTCCTTCGATTGCGGATGAATTACCGACGGAAATCCATCGCGTAACCACTAAACTATCCTGGTCAATAACGGCAACGTTATCCTCCTGTTGATTCGGGACATACACTTTTCTCGTCGAGTGTTCAAATGGAATCGCGCCATCGTCGTTCTTCGCACCTTCGGTAATCCATCGCTTCAAAAAATTTATTTCTGCCCGTGATAATGCCGAGGATAGCGCCGGATGTTGCCGTCGTAGCGATGTGCCATCAAATAAATATGTAAGCAAACTCTTCTCAGCGCGAAATGGAATAAGGACATTCCCGAAGGTTGAACCTTTGAGAACTCTCTGCCAGTTTGTAAGTGATAGCCCGGCGGCATTTGTCGCGTTATCGTGGCAACCGGAAGTTGCACAACTTCGCTGGAAAAGCGGTTGCACATGTTGAGAATACGAAATTGTTACAATGGTATTGTAATCGGGAGTAGTGATTTGCTCATCCTCGCGGCACGATTGAACGGCAATCATCACAACAAAAAGAAGAAAAAGCAAAAGGAGAATTCGGTTCACGAAAAAGTTCTTTCAATTGATACTTAACTTAACTGATAATGATTCTTAACAGATTTACCCATAGAAACTATTTCAACAATGGAAAATGAGCAAGGAAGTTATAGATGGAACGTTTGAATAAGAAATGAACGGCTACAACATATATTCAACACTGAGTTCTTCCGCGGAAGAACATGCGCAGGTGTGTTCGGTCTGAACATGATCACGTGTTTGCCTGCACGATTTACTACAATCGCGTAACTCACGGAAAATATCGGATGATTCCCAGATTTCCTGAAAATCAAATCCGGTCATTCGCAGGTCGCCGGCGTTCGCACTGAGACCGCTGCAGAGTTGTACTTTCGCTTCTGCATTGATGTACGCAAACCGTTTTCCGGCGAGACAAAGATGTCTCCACTGAAAACCTTTTTCTTTATCAAGAGGGGAATTAGTTTCAAATGATAACTCCGAAAACCCGACATATCCGTATTGAACACATTGGGGAGAGAAATACATATTGTCAGGGCTGTACCGTTTTATCTTTGCAATCGCCTCGAGGAATTCTTCTATTTGTTCTTCCGTATATTCGTTCTGTTTCCCTTTGGGAAGTTTTTCCCTATTGAAATTCAAATGACAATACAACCCTCGCGCGGCTCGGCGGAATGCGTAGTCATGTTCAAATGCTAATGCACGAACGTGTGGTAGATTGATTGTCGTCGCCAGGTGAATTTCATACCCGGCACTTTTCAGCAACCGGATGCATCGTTCGAGCGTGTAAAACTCCTGTGTGCGTCGAAACCGGGTATCCATATCTTCAATAATACTTTCATCAATGGAAATACGAAACACGCGCGGACCAAACATGGAAAATTGTCGAAGTATTTCCTGCGTAATATCTTCCGGCGGGGTTTCGATAATCATCTTTAATCCGAGTCCATGTCCGAACTCGATAATCGAAAACATGTCTTCTCTCTTCAGCAGATGAAAGCCGGTAAAAACGATGATTGGTTTTGCCATCCGTGCGATACTTTCGAGGGTTTGCATACATTCATCCGAGTTGAGCGTTTCAATCTTTGTATGAAGCATTCCACTCGTCGCGCTCCCGTTTTTACTTGGTTCGAGTTCCCACATAATTAATCGCGGGCGAAAATCTTCTTGGTCTACTTCATATCGGAAATTCATTGCGTTCCCTATTGCTATTTATTGATGAAACGATAATTGTTGTTCTGCCGCGACATGCGAACTTCTTCCATAATTGACAACGGCTTCTGCTTCATGCCTTCGATATTGAAATCAAAAAGACATTTGCCGCACCCGTCACCGACGACACGCCCGGAGAATTTCCGTTCGTTGTTCGTTTGCCAATATTGTTGAAGTTTTTCCATCAAACCTTGATTATTTGTTGATTCGAAAGAACAGTATGGTTAATGTACAATCTATTATTGCAGGCGTGTATTTGATATGACACACGTTGCCTTACAGTAAATGGCAAGCATTATGCCAATGGAAAGGGGTTTAAGGTATTGATTTTCAAGGTGGATTGAAGTAATTTCGCGTGACGTCGCGTCTTCTTCTCACTGCTGACATAGACTTCTCATGACTGAAAGAAATCTGTTAACTCTGACTGATTAATGTTTGATACTCTTCCGGCGTGTTTACATTTCTTAGTGATATTTCAAATTGGTCTGCATCCCGAATCGTCAGTTCCACCTTCTTTGTCGTTTGTGTTTGTATGAATTGCAACACGGAATACTGTTTATTTTTTAATCGTTCTTCAATAAACGGCAGACTCGTTTTTTTATACACACCGCAAAGCGGATGAACGAATGTACCGACTGAAGGGACAAGCACATCCTCGTCCGATACTTCATCAAGCAAAAAACGTATGAACTCGTTTTGAATGAGTGGCGTATCACAGGAGACAATAAAAACTTTTTCTGTAGATGCGTGAACAAGAGCTGAATGTATTCCCCCCAACGGTCCACAATGGAAGTACAGATCAGGAAGTACAGGAAGCCGAAGAAATTCAAAGCGGGAAGGTTCGTCAGCAATAATTTGAACGTGTGCAAAGATGTTTGTGATTGATTCCGAGATGTGTTGGATAAATGGTTTGCCGTGATAATCAAGAAGCGATTTTTCCGCACCCATGCGCATGCTTTTTCCTCCTGCAAGAATTGCTCCGCTGATGTCTTCCCGTTGGTTCACTAAAAGAAGAACATCAGACTTGCGCCGATACCGGAAAAATTAAAGAGCGGACGTTTCACCACCGAATATATTTTCTGTTGATACTCGACTTTGTTTTCCTGAGAAAGTATGTCTTTGTACGAGCCGTTAATCGTGTAGAGATATCTAACTTCTATCTGGAGTGCGTTGTTCACATTGAGCGGGATGTACACACCTGCCATAGCGTGTCCGCCTGCAAGCCCGATTAACGCCGAAGCATCGCCACGCACACTCGTATCCACCCGAATCATTGAGACGGATAATTTTTCTAAACCACCATATCCTTCAATGCCGATTCCCAGAAACGGAGTTATCGTTTCCTGTGGATCTCCTCCGGTAATACGCGCAACTACCGTGCCTTGAAGATTGATTGCCCAAAAACCGACATCGGCAGAATTGAATTGCCAGGTTGTATCCAGCAAAATCGGAACTCCTTCTCCGCCAACAACACCACCGGTTAAACGCAAGCCAAACATATTCCATATCCACTCCGTCTTGCCTATATGAATTCCGAAAATTCCGTCATAAACATTTTTCATTTCTTCTTTTTGAAATCGCTGGTAACTTAACAAGAGTCCCCACTTCGCGTACGTTGAATCTCCAAATAGTCGTGGCTGAACGACGGTTAGCTGTGCAGATGATTTCGTCAACGGAAACAAGAATCCGGAAATGAAAAGCAGAAAAAACCAAACTGCTCGCTTTGAATATCTCATGTGATTGTTCTGTAGTAAAATGAACTTGTATGTCGCGGGTAAATCTATCAAAAGTGGGAGTGAAAAGCAATTTCACAAAAAAAGTCAGGGGAAAACCTGACTTCATTAAAACATAATAACAAATCACCACTCACAATTAACAAATCACGAATGCGGCAAACTCTCCACTAACATCGGGTCGTTGACAGGAATGAGATTATGTTTTGAAAGTGATTTGAACGTGAGATAGAAAAATCCTGCAATTGCCGCGAGGAAGGGTCCGAGTTCCCACACGTTCAGCGCCGGTCC
>JACPVN010000234.1 GCA_016191715.1 Ignavibacteriota bacterium
CGCGCAATTGGGAATGTTTCGATGCGATTATTGAAACATTGAAGAAATTGGAAAACGACGAAACGCTTCTCGTGCAATCGGGGAAACCGGTTGGTGTGTTCAAAACGCACACAGATGCGCCGCGTGTTCTTATTTCAAACTCCATGCTTGTCCCGCATTGGGCAACGTGGGACGAATTCCGCCGGCTCGAAGCGCTTGGCTTGACGATGTACGGACAAATGACAGCCGGAAGTTGGATTTATATCGGTTCACAGGGAATTTTGCAGGGAACGTATGAAACGTTTGCCGCCTGTGCAGAAAAATATTTCGGCGGTTCGCTTGCGGGAAGATTGCTTGTTACTGCCGGACTTGGCGGTATGGGGGGCGCACAACCGCTCGCCGCAACGATGAACGGCGCGGCGTGCCTCGCCATCGAAGTTGACCGTTCACGAATTGAGAAACGATTGAAGACAAAATATGTTGATGCAATGGCTGAATCGCTTGATGAAGCGTTGGCAATTCTTCAAACAGCAAAAGAGTTGAAAGAACCGAAGTCCGTTGCTCTGCTCGGAAACGCGGCGGAAGTTCTTCCTGAACTCGCGGCGCGCAATATTCATGTTGATGTGTTGACCGACCAAACATCTGCGCACGACACATTGAACGGTTACGTTCCCGCACACATGAAGTATGAAGAAGCGCTGGAACTCAGAAAATCCAATCCTGAAAAGTATAAAACGCTTGCGTGCGCATCAATCGTCGAACATGTGCGGGCAATGCTCGCACTTCAAAAACGCGGTGCGATAACGTTTGATTACGGAAATAATATTCGGGGCGAAGCATTAGCAAACGGGTTGACAAACGCGTTTGATATTCCCGGGTTCGTGCCGGAATATATTCGCCCGTTATTCTGCGACGGGAAAGGTCCGTTCCGTTGGGCGGCGCTTTCCGGCGAACCGGAAGATATTTATAGAACAGACAGAGCCGTTCTGGAAACATTTCCCGAAAACAAACCGCTTTGTCGCTGGATTGAAAAAGCACAAAAGGAAGTTAGTTTTCAGGGATTGCCGGCGCGTATTTGCTGGCTCGGTTACGGCGAGCGTGCAAAGATGGGAAAAATATTTAATGAACTTGTTGCAAGCGGTGAAGTGAAAGCGCCGATTGTTATTGGCCGCGACCATCTCGATTGTGGTTCGGTTGCATCGCCAAACCGTGAAACGGAAAAGATGAAAGACGGAAGCGATGCCATTGCTGATTGGCCCATCTTGAACGCGTTGCTCAATGCTGTTGGCGGCGCGAGTTGGGTAAGCGTGCATCATGGCGGCGGAGTTGGAATCGGGATGAGTATTCATGCAGGGATGGTCGTTGTTGCCGATGGAACAAAGGAAGCAGGGCGACGACTTGAACGCGTGTTGACGTACGATCCGGGAATGGGAATTATTCGGCATACGGATGCAGGTTACGAACGGGCGGTGGAGAACGCGAAAAAGTTTGGGGTGAATGTTCCCATGGTAACCACGAAGACACACTAAGATGGTATTGAAGGAACAAGAACTTTTATATAAAGATGAAGTGTATGCTATTGCAGGTGCGGCAATCGAAGTACACAAATGTCTTGGTTCCGGATTTCTTGAGGCCGTTTATCATGAAGCATTGGAGATAGAATTGGCGCAAAGGCGAATACCTTTTGTATCTGAGAAAGTAATTACTATTTTCTATAAGCAACAGCAGTTGAAGAAAGAATATATTGCTGACTTTGTTTGTTATGAAAAAATCATTGTTGAAATAAAATCAATCAGTGTTCTCACGGAAAAAGAAGAAGCACAAATTCTTAACTATTTGAAGGCAACAGGTATGCGAGTAGGTTTACTTATCAACTTTGGAAGCACAGGGAGACTCGAATGGAAACGATTCATTTATTAAAAAAGAAAACGATAACTTGGTGTATCTTTGTGTCCTTCGTGGTTCAGGGATATACTCAACAACCGGAAGCGACCAGGCGCGGATGGACAATGGTCGGGATGGAAAACGGAACGCATGAAGTTCTTCGTAATATTGATGGTTCATTCGGGGCGACTAATCTTCCGTTCACAATTTCTTTATGGCTTTTCGATACTGAATCAAAACAACTATCTGCACCGGAACATCTTCAACCCGATGAATGTGTTGCCTCATTGAAAAAAGGTTACTTACCCATCTCAATTTTTTCTTATCCTGCCGGAAACTTCAGTGTTGAGACACATCTCTTTGTTAACTCGCACGGAGATGTTAATGAGGATGCTGTTGCCTATTGCCGCGTCATCGTTCAAAACAATATACCGACACAAGCAAATGCAAAACTTGTTCTCGTTCTTCGTCCGAAGTTAATCAATGGGAATGCAGGGGCAGTCAGTTCTGTTCTTTTTGATAAAGCATCAATGTCTGTTAGCGTGAATGATTCGCTCACAATGCTGTTTGATGAAGCGCCGGAATTATTTTTCGGTTCGTCAGGAGACATTGCATCAACATTAAATGAAATGATTCAATCGAACAAGCGGAATGATTCCGTAAGCATTGAAACATTCAGAAGTGAACACAACGACGCATCGAGCGCGTTTGTCTTTCCTGTTTCCTGTTCAGAATCAAGAAGACGCTGGCAAACGACGTTGCAGATTCCAATGTCGTTCAAAAAATCAAAAGAAGAATTAACGCGGTTGCGAAGATTGAATGCCGAACCGGAAGAAGCGGACGTTGCCCGCTTCTGGGAACGACGGCTCAGAAAAGACGCAGTGAATATTTCGTTGCCCGATGAACAAACCGAACACGCGTATTATGCTTCGCTTGCATATTTACTAATCTGCATGGACAACGGAGTATTACAACGTGGTCCCTTCACTGACGAAAACGATGGAACATTTGATTATTCGCAGACCTATCAAGCGTTACTTCAATCCGGATTTCATCAAATTGTGATAGAAAACTTGGCGAGTCTGTCTTTTCAATCAGAAAAATTTATTGCACAAGCGGCAACCTATTATCGTTTTTCTCGTGATAAAGATTTTCTGAGGTCTGTTTGGAAATCAATTCTCAATATTGCCGGACAACATCAAACCGATTCCCTGTTTATCAATGAATTACGCGAAGCGGTATTTCTCGCGCGGGAACTCGGTGAGCGTGACGATGCGAAACGATTCAAGAACGCTGTGAAGGAATTAGAGAATCGAATTCCATCTGTTGACAAAACGAACGGATATGACACCGCCCCAAATCAAACCGGTATCAATGCAATTCTGTCGAGCAGTGTGGCGGCAGATATTATGTGTTCGATTCGCTCTTCTCTCTTGTATGAAGAAAAAGAACGGCTTATTATTGGCTCAGGAATTCCGAAAGTGTGGTTACAGGCAGGAGAGAAAATTCAAATAGAAAACATGCCGACTCATTGGGGAACGTTCTCGTACACAATTCTTGTTGGCAAAGACGGAAAGAAAATATCGTTGAAACTTACCGGCGATGCAGAGCCACCGGACGGATTCATTCTCCGGCTACCGTTCAAGGAAAACGAGATTGAACGAGCAACTATCAACCGTCGCGAAACTGCCGTCGAAGATTCGGGCGACATCGAACTTGAAACGGGAACCCGTTCTGTCAGTATCACTTTGAAAAAACCATTATCGAAATAGTGAAAAACCTAAAATTACATATCATTTTCAACACTGTTATTTTTCTTTTTGTCTTTTCGATTGCGCAATCACAGGAAGAACAATTTGATGTTGACCTGATGATTGATTACACATCGGCGGAAGAGTGTGTTCGTTTGTTCGAAGACCAATTTGTGAACACGGAAGAAATTGCTTCGTTGCGCGGGAACAGGATAGCAACGTCAACGACCGGAATGATAGCGTCGAAGGGAATCGGCGCGTACCTGCTGAAGAATAATCTCGACACGCTGAAACACCGGCTCTATTTTCAAACGGATGTTTATAATCTTGAAGACGCAAAACGCAATGCTGGCGCTATCAGGGAAATGCTTGATGCGTTGAAACGGAGGAATTTCAACAGGAAAGTCGTAGCGACCGTGGAACAAATCTTTCCCCATGATGTGGAAGTTTCGACAAGAATCCCCGTGTATGTTGTTGCGCTCGGACATGAAAACGTTGACGCGTATGTGCGGAGAATAGCATGGCGCGGAGATGAACCAATGTTCGTCGGAGAAGATGAAGGCGAACTCACTATCGTCATCAATCTCGCGCAGGCAGTAAAGTATTCCGATAATCTTGAAGAGCGATTCATTGAACTGCTCGGCGTAGTTGCGCATGAAGTATTTCACGCGGCGTTTGGCGTCTATAAAGAAAATTCTTCGACCTGGAAAAGGTATGAGAAGAAACATCGGCAATCAATAGATGTTTTACTCGACCTGACTCACAATGAAGGAATAGCGTATTATCTATCGCTCGAACAGCAGGGGCGCGGCAATCTTCCCCGTGACTGGAATTCAAAAATGCGTGAAGTATTTATCACGTTCAATAACAATGTGAAGGAACTGCTTTCTCCCCGGACTTCCGGTGCAAGGTTATCCGAATTAATTCGTTCGGCAAACCTGAGCGGGTTCTGGGAAAGTTACGGCTCGATGACGGGAATGTACATCGCACGAACCATTGATAAACAACTCGGACGCGCGGCGCTTATTGAAACAATTTCCAACGGACCGACGGATTTTTTTCGGAAGTACATTGAACTGACAGAGAACGACGCGGCATTTCCCAGGTTGTCGCAAAACCTAATTAAAAAGATTAACCACTAAGCACACGAAGTCGCACGAAGATTACCTTTGTGTTTCTTCGTGACCTTCGTGGTTAATATTATGATTCACATTCGACCAGCTACTAAAAAAGACAGCAAAACATTTCTCTCACTCATCAATGCTCTTGCCGATTACGAAAAACTTAAACGACCCACACGTTCGGCAAAACAACGACTTCTTGAGGATGCGTTCGGGAAACGGAAACGCTTCGATGCATTTCTTGCATTCGTCAATGATAAACCTGTCGGTTACGCAATCATCTTTGAAACATACTCCTCATTTCTTGCCAAACCGACGCTGTATCTCGAAGACATTTTTATTCTTGAAGAATATCGTCGTTTCGGCATTGGCAAAAAGTTTTTTGATGTCCTTCTCAAAGATGCGCGCAAGCGCAAGTGCGGTCGCATGGAGTGGACAGTGTTGGATTGGAACCTGCCGGCAATCAATTTTTATGATAAACTCGGTGCGAAAAAGATGAAAGAATGGCTGTTATACAGAATTGTACTGTAGCCGTTTGATTGTAAAACCCTTCCTTTTTCAGTATCTTTGCACAATCTTTTTCACTCCGAAATCCAAAATCCGTAATCTAAAATCAAAATAATGAAACTTGCTCTCATCAACATTAAACAACTTGTTACAGTCGCTTCGCAAGGTAAACGTATGAAGGTTGGAGCGGAGATGCGCGACCTCGGCATCATCGAGAACGGCGCGGTGATGATTGAAAATGAAACGATTACCTGGGTCGGCAGAATGGAAGACCTTTCGATGGGCGACTTGAATGAGACAGATGTTGTTGATTGCACCAACTATGTTGTGATACCGGGTTTTGTTGATTCGCACACGCATCTTGTCTTTGCAGGAAGCAGAGAAGACGAATTTGCAATGCGCTCTGCCGGCGCGACCTATCAGGAAATTGCCGAGCGTGGCGGAGGAATTCTCAACACCGTTCGACGTGTTCGTGCCGCATCAAAAAAAGAATTAAAAAAGTTCGCACGCAAATATATCCACAATATGTTGAAGCAGGGAACAACCGTCGTCGAAATCAAAAGCGGCTACGGACTCGACATGGATAATGAAATAAAAATGCTCGAGGCGATTGCCGAACTTGGAAGAGAGGAAGTGATGACAATTGTTTCAACGTTTCTCGGCGCGCACGCAATCCCGCCTGAGTTCAAAGAGAACAAAAGCGACTACATCCGGCTCATTACAAATAAAATGATTCCGTACATCGCACAACGAAACCTTGCAGAGTTTTGTGATGTCTTCTGCGAGCAAGGATATTTCGACCTTCAGGAAACGGAGACAATTCTTTCTTCTGCAAAACAAGCGGGGCTCGCGTTGAAACTTCACGCCGAAGAACTTTCTCCGCTTGGCGGTTCGGAACTGGCTGCAAGATTGAATACATTTTCGGTTGACCATCTTGAACACATTACTGAGAATGGAATCAAAGCGTTAGCGGAATCTCAAACAGTCGCGACGTTGTTGCCGGGTGTTTCATTCTTTTTGAATCATCAATACGCGCCGGCACGTGCAATGATTGACGCAGGAGTTCCCGTGGCAATTGCCACCGACTTCAATCCCGGTTCCTGCATGTCGTACAGTATGCCCCTCATGATGACGATTGCCTGCACACACATGAAGATGACGCCGGAAGAAACAATTACGGCAACAACACTCAATGCCGCCGCCGCACTCAACCGTTCGCACGAGTATGGCAGTATCGAAGTCGGTAAAAAAGCGGATGTTGTTATCTTCGATATTCCCAATTACAAATTCTTGCCGTATCACTTTGGTGAAAATCATGTGTATCGGACAATTAAACATGGAGTCCTCTTAGAATTTTAAATTGAAAGTTGACGGTTGACAGTTCATAGTTGGCTGTTCCATTATCATGATGAAGACAACCTTCAACTGTCAACCACGAACCGAAAACAAAAATCATAAGATATAAACCTGAAAATGAACAACTTAGTAGAATGTGTCCCCAACTTCAGTGAAGGGCGAGACCAGAACATTATCAATGCTCTCGCTGAGAGCATAAAGCAATTACAGCATGTCAAACTCCTCAGCGTTGAGCCAGATAAAGATTACAACCGAACGGTTGTAACATTTGTCGGTGAGCCGCACGCTGTGCGGGATGCGGCGTTTGCGGCAACGAAGAAAGCCGCCGAGTTTATTGACATGACAAATCACAAAGGCGAACACCCGCGCATCGGCGCGACGGATGTTGTCCCGTTCATTCCTGTTTCGGGAGTGACGATGCCGGAGTGCGTGAAACTTGCCGAAGAATACGGAGAGCGCGTTGGGAAGGAATTGAACATTCCTGTTTATTTGTATGAAGAAGCGGCGCGGATGCCGGAGCGAAAAAATCTTGCAACAATCAGAAAGGGTGAGTACGAAGCGCTGAGAGAAAAATTGAAAGACCCGGTGTGGAAACCGGATTTCGGCTTAGCGGATTTCAATGCAAAATCCGGTGCGACGGTAACAGGTGCGCGCTTTTTTCTGATAGCGTACAATGTCAACTTGGAAACGAACAATAAAGATATTGCACACGAGATTGCGCTTCGCATCCGTGAAAGCGGCCGCACAACAAAAAATGCAGACGGAACAAAGACGACAATCCCCGGGTCGCTCAAGTCGGTGAAAGCGATGGGTGTGTTGGTGGAACGATTCAATATCGCACAAGTTTCCATCAATGTTACCAACTATACTCTCGTGCCGCCGCATGTGGCATTTGAAGAAGTGAAGAAAGAAGCCAAAACGCTTGGTGTGGAAGTAACGGGAAGTGAAATTGTTGGGTTAATTCCGAAAGAAGCGTTACTTTTAGCAGGAAAATTTTACGGTGCGACTGAACAACAAAGCGAACAGGCGCAAATCCAGACTGCAATTGACAGTTTGGGATTGAGTCAACTCGAGCCGTTCATCCCCGAAAAGAAAATTATTGAATTCATGATTTGAAAGAAACTATGTTAACAGAAAAAACAGTCACAACATTTTTAGATGAACTCGCCTCCAACTCACCCGCGCCCGGCGGTGGAAGCGTTGCCGCACTTTCCGGTGCGCTCGGCGCCGCGCTCACCACGATGGTGTGCAACCTGACGATTGGCAAAAAGAAATATGCCGAGGTCGAAGGTGAAATGAAATCGGTGCTGGAACAGTCAGAAAATTTATGCGCCGCCTTCACCACCTTGATTGATAAAGACACGGAAACATTTAACAAGGTGATAGAAGCGTATGGATTGCCGAAAGATACGGAAGGACAGAAAGCGCTTCGTGCCGCCGCAATACAAGAGACAACGAAAGAAGCCGCACTTGTTCCGCTTGAAGTGATGAAGCATGTGATTGATGCGTTAGCGCTCGCGCAAGTTGTTGCAGAAAAAGGAAACGTCAACTCTGCAAGCGATGCCGGTGTGAGCGCGTTGATGCTTTATGGCGCATGCGAAGCCGCCGCTCTCAATGTTCGCATCAATCTCAACGCCATCTCCGACCATAACTTTAACGGATGGAAAGAAGAAGAATTACTTTCGTTATTGAAGACAAGCAAAGCGAAATCGGATGAGGTGCTGGAAGTGGTGAGGAAGAAGATTTCCGGTGTCTGATGGAAAAAGCGAAGCACATACAGGTGTGGTACGATAAAGAGGGAGATTTCCTTGAAGTCACCTTTGAACGAAAGAAGGGGTTTTTCAGAGAAACAAAGAATGATGCCATCATGGAGAAAGTTGATGAGAAAGGAAACATCATCGGATTTTCTATTCTCCAAGTAAGTTCCCTTGCCAATCGGAAACCTTTGTCAGTGACGTTAAAAAGGTTGGTTGCTTGACCTTGATTCCACGTGAATGTTCTCATTGTGAAGTCAACCTTTTCTACGTATCGAATAACGGTTCACAGAAAAGTCCCGATGACACAGTCAATCACAACGACATCTCCGACTAATGCTTGCAAAAAGACAATTGCAAACAAAACAATCATTTTGTATGTTCACTCAATATATTTAAACGATATGAATACGATACAACTCCCGATGAATGAATACCAAAACTTGATTGAGGAAATCAGGTTACTCAAGAAAACCGAACTTCTTGAAAACGTCAACCGACTCATTGACTTACTCTATCAGGATAAATACGGACTTTACATGGGTGAGCATACAGAAGATTTGACAGAATACAGCATCTCTCATCATTGGGGAGAAAAAGAAAGCGGATGGGATGCGTTATAGACAGCGGGAAATTGTGCTTGTTCCGTTTCCGTATTGGTGTGTGGAGTCAGGTCTTACGACCTGACTCAGGTACGTAATATCACAAAGGGATGACATGGAAAATCCCTTTCCTCTCCGCTACCTCTTCATAGATTTCAACGCCTACTTCGCTTCGTGTGAACAGCAGGTAGAGCCGAAACTGCGCGGCAAACCTGTTGCTGTTGTTCCGATGGATGCGGATACAACGAGTTGCATCGCCGCAAGTTATGAGGCGAAAAAGTTCGGCATCAAAACCGGAACGCTTGTCCGTGATGCAAAGAAAATGTGTCCCGGACTTATTTGTGTTCCCGCGCGGCATCTTATCTACATCGAATATCATCACAAACTCATTGAAGCGGTTGAGTCGTGTCTTCCGGTTCTCAAAGTCATGTCTATTGATGAGATGGTGTGCGAGCTGACGGGAAGTCAACAACAACGGGAAAAAGCAATCGCACTTGCGAATCAAATCAAACAAACGATTTCAAGAAATGTCGGCGAGTGTCTCCGATGTTCGATTGGTATCGCGCCGAATATTTTTCTTTCCAAAACCGGTTCCGATTTACAAAAGCCGAACGGACTTGTCATCATTGAGCCAAAAGATTTGCCGCAATGTCTTATCAAGATGGAGTTGCGGGATATTTACGGAGTCGGAGCGAGGATGGAACAACGATTGCGTGCGAGCGGAATCAACACTGTGCTTGAGTTGTGGAACGCAAGCAAAGAGAAACTTCACAAAGTATGGGGCGGTATCGAAGGGGAGCGGTTGTACGATAACCTGCGCTGTGAGGTTGTTTATTCGCCTCCGACTCACAAGTCAACAGTCGGACACTCGCACGTGCTTGCGCCTGATTACAGGACGGAAGAAAAAGCGTATGCAACGCTTCATCGTCTGTTGCAAAAAGCCGCTCTCCGGCTACGAAAATATGAGTTACTTGCCAGCGCGATGTATGTTAAAATCAAATATCTCAACGGGGCACGATGGGTAGATGAAATTTCATTTACAGAAACTCAGGATACAGTGCCGTTCATCAAAGCATTGACGAAGATGTGGGAACGGAAGAAACCGGTTTACGCCACGCCGATTAAAGTTGCAATTACGTTGTTCAAATTGAAGGAAGAAAAAAACAAAACGCCTCAGTTATTTCCGTTCGGCAGATCGTCGGAGGCGCTTAATGCCGCGCTTGACAAGTTGAACAGTATTTACAAAAAGAATACGGTCTATTTTGGTGGCGCACACGAAGCACTGGATTCCGCTCCGATGCGGATTGCGTTCACGCATATTCCTGACCCTGAGGTGGAGGGGGATGAATAAAGTTGCTCTAACTCAATTCAGCCAAGTATGGTCTTGACTGAGCAGACAACAACATTTACTATCAATATGTAAAGAAGACTTAAAAGGTACCGTTACCCAAACAGCAATCAGGTTTCCATCGCGGGTGGTGGTTTGAATGTCATGAAATGGGTACATACAATTGAAGAATTGAATTAACACCAAAACCGAATATTGTTGAAATCGTTTCCATAAAGGGATTACATGTTCTCTGTCCGTGATTTGATGTTAACCCCTTCTTTGCTTATTATGTACGTGAACTTTATGTAACCGAAGTTACACCACGCAGCAAAGTTCAACCATCTATAAGCGAGGCGAGTTGCTGAATGGTTCTGATTTTGGCTTCTTCATTGTTTCACTCCGGCACGATCCGGAAAACGTGCAGTTAATTCTCATTTCATCATCAAAATCAATTAAAAACATTTTTTACTTTTTTGTTCTTTTATATGTTGGCATGTTCTGGTGGAAATGCCCAATCTCTAATGCTGGATATTACATTCGATACTGACGGAATGGTAACAACCAATGTAAGTCCGGATGTTGATTGTATTAATTCCATTGTTATTCAATCTGACCAAAAATTTGTTGCGGCAGGTACAGCAACAATTGGTGGCGTAAATATGTTCGCACTGACTCGTTACAATTCTGACGGAAATCTGGATAATACATTTGGAACCGGTGGCATTGTCACTACTTCGATCAGCGCTTTTGACGCTGCCGCGGCAATTGCTATTCAGGGAGATGGTAAAATAGTAGCGGGGGGAAATGCTTTCGGCAGCACTTTAGATTTTGCTGTTGTCCGATATAATACAGACGGTACTCTTGACTCCAGTTTTAATTCGGATGGCATTGTCATAGTACCCATTGGAACGGGGCATGATGTAGCCAGTTCGATGATTATCCAGCCGGATGGAAAAATTGTGTTAGCTGGAAGAGCCGTTACTACGGACACAATTTTTCATTTCGCAGTTGCACGCCTCGACACAGATGGCAGTCTTGATAATTCTTTTGATAACGATGGTGTTGTCATCACTGTGATTGGCGCCAACGCTAATGAAACATCTGATGCTAGGCACTATCCTTTCAAAACGATGGAAAAATTGTAGTAACCGGAGTTGCCACTGCAAATAATGCAACAGGCGGAAATTTTACACTTGTCCGATATAATTCTGTTGGCACACTTGATACTTCATTTAGTACAGATGGTAAACTGACGACTAATATAAGTGGTGACGGCGACATACCGGCGGGCGTTGTAATTCAATCAGACGGAAAAATTCTGGTCACGGGAGAGGTTGACATAGATGCCAATGAGGAAGATTTTTGTTTAGTCCGTTATAATTCAGACGGAACGCTTGATAATGCTTTCGGAACAAGTGGTATCGTAACCACAGACTTTGACGGAGATAATGACAATCCTTCTTCCTTAGTTCTTCAGTTTGATGGAAAAATTATTGTAGCCGGATATTCTTATATCGGAATTTCGTTTCCGGATTTTGCTTTAGCAAGATATAACACTGATGGTAGTTTAGACAATAGCTTCGGTACCAATGGTTTGCTTTGGACAGATTTTGGCGTTGGAGTAAATACAATCACGGGAATAGCACTTCAGGCAGACGGAAAAATTGTAGCAGGAGGAAGTATAAATTCCGGTACTGCTACATCCGAATTTGCGCTTGCCCATTATACTACCGGTCCAACAAGCGTCGAACAAAAAGATGGTTCTTTCCCTTCGACATTCGATATGCATCAAAATTTTCCGAACCCGTTCAATCCTTCGACAGTGTTTGGTTTTCAGTTGCCGGTTTCCGGTTGGGTTACGCTAAGAGTGTATAATGTTCTCGGAGAAGAAGTTGCATCGCTTGTAGATGGA
>JACPVN010000235.1 GCA_016191715.1 Ignavibacteriota bacterium
CATGCCACAGTTTTTTCATTTTTTTTTGAATATTTCTTCAAACCCTAATATCCAGCCGCCCTTACCTCTTCCTCATTCATACCGAAATGGTGGGCTATTTCGTGAATTAACACTTCTCTGACTTTGTTTTCGATTTCCTGTAGTGACCGACAAACCGCCTCAATATTCTTTTGATATAACGTAATTTTATCAGGGATTACCGCCGTCATACCGTAACTCGTATTCCGTCTTGTAAGCGGCACACCTTGATACAAGCCCAATAATTGACTTCGGGAGCCGAGTTTCATTGTCCTGATAATATCATCGTCCGGGTAATCCTCAACGACAATAATGGCATTAGTAATCAAAATTTGGAAATACTCCGGCAACTTTTCATAAGCGGTCTCAACAAGTTGGTGAAATCTCTCTGAATCCATACTTACAACGACAGTGGAATGAATGTGAATAAACCGGCAATTGTAATCACTGTAAGTCCGATTGCCACAACACTGAAGAATAATGCTTTAGTGATTTTACAATCAAGGAGAGTTCGTATTCCAATAACATAGAGTATAAAACTCCAAAGTGATAAAATAGCATCAAAACTAAAAAGAAACATTGCAGACTTTGGAAGCAAGGTAAACGGATTTGGTGCTTTTGTAAAAAGAAAAATCCCAAAGGTAATTACTTCAATCGGTAGAATGAGAAATGCTGAGATGATAAATGGAACGAACGAGTATGCTATCACTGCCATTATATTCCTCGTCGCAACGAGTTTGCCTGTAGCGCGAGAGAGGAGTTTCAGAAAAAGTATATTAAGAAAAAAAATAATCAGACCAACTACCGGACTGAGTGCGAGCCAGGCAATCATCAATTCGATTATATGATTGGCAATATCTCCTGCTTTGATGAGCCAAAAAGTAAATCCAACAAATGCATACCCGGCTAATGCTCCAAGCAAAAGTGAATAATTTTTGTGTTGAGCAATGGCGATTGTATGAAATGCTTTCTTCGGTGTTTCAATTATCTTCCAAATTGTCTCAAACAAATTGAGCGTGTCAACCTTTTGTTGAATGTAACTCCCGCACGAAACACAGGAGATTTTCAGGTGGTGGTTGGAAGTGTTACAAACAGGACAGAGGATCATTCTATGGTTTCCGGTTATGGGTTACAGGTTCGAGGATACAGGATATTTGTTGTTCTGAGACATGCAACCCGTAATTGGAAATCTGTAACAAATCAGCACGTTAGTGTGGTAAAAATCTTGCAGTAAAGTGTCTCAACATCGGTGCTTCATAAACGATTTTGTAACCATGAAGTTTCGAGCGATTGTTAAAGACTTCAATCACACATTCCACAACATAATCAATATGACTTTGAGTGTAAACCCGGCGTGGAATTGCCAACCGAACAAGTTCCATCGTCGAAGGAATGAACTTCCCTGTTCGCTTTTCGTTCTTTCCAAACATGACACTTCCGATTTCTACTGTGCGAACTCCACCGACTTTGAATAGTTCAGCGACTATGGCTTGCCCAGGAAACTGTTCAGGCGGAATATTCGGAAGGAATCGTTTCGCATCAAGATAAATTGCATGGCCACCCGGCGGCTCAAGAATCGGAACTCCGGCTTCTATTAATTTCTCTCCGAGATACTCAACGGAGCGGAGACGATACTGCAAATAATGTTCATCAAGAATCTCCTCAAGTCCTTGTGCCATCGCTTCTAAGTCTCGACCAGCTAAACCTCCGTACGTTGGAAAACCTTCAGTAACGATGAGAATGTTTCTCGCATTTTGCGCAATCATATCATCGTTCAGCGCGAGGAATCCCCCCATATTGACAAACGCATCTTTCTTTGCACTCATCGTGCATCCATCTGCATACGAAAACATTTCCTGCACAATTTCCTTTACAGTTTTGTTTTGGTATCCCCTCTCTCTTTTTTTGATGAAGTACGCATTCTCTGCAAATCGGCACGCATCTATGAACAAGGGAATTCCATATTTACTTGCCACTTCCTTTGTTGCTCGAATGTTTTCCATCGAAACCGGTTGGCCTCCGCCAGCATTGTTTGTCACTGTAATCATTACTAACGGAATGTTCTCTTTTCCCTTTTCATTGATGAATTTCTCAAGGGCGTCAACATCCATATTCCCCTTGAAGTCAGCTCGTGCCGATGGGTCTTTCCCAATTGGCACTAGTAAATCGTGTGCTTCTGCTCCAGAATATTCTATGTTCGCTCTTGTTGTATCAAAGTGTGTGTTATTGGGAATGAACTTACCCGCACCACCAACAATGGTGAAGAGAATTTTCTCCGCCGCCCGTCCCTGATGTGTTGGGATAATGTACTTGAATCCGGTAAGTTCTTTTGTAATCTTCTCGAATCGGAAGAAACTTCTCGCCCCAGCATACGATTCGTCTCCTTCCATGATTCCTGCCCATTGCTTGGCGCTCATAGCTGAAGTTCCGCTATCGGTCAGAAGATCAATTAAAACGTCTTCTGCTTTGACAAGAAATAGGTTATAGCCCGCTTCCTGAAGAATCCGCTCTCGTTCTTCTTCAGTAGTAAATTTAATTGGTTCTACAGATTTTATTTTGAATGGTTCGATTATCGTTTTCATTTTTTTTGTTCGATGTTATCGGTTGACGGTTGTCAGTTAGTTTGTTAACAATTATCAATTGACCGTTCACCATTGACAATTGTTTAATTGTAATAATTCGAAATTGGCAATCCGAAAACCGAAATTATTTCGCGTCTGTGTCATTCATCTTGAAATAAACTAACATTCCAAGAATCGAAAGTACGAAGAAGGTGATGGAGAAAAGAGCAAGCCGTTCCCCGAAGGTTGGCAATGATGATTGAAGTACCTGAATTAAACTATCTGATAGCATGTGGTTAAGTGATGTTTATGAAGTCGTGTAAGCAAGTATGATTGTAATGAACATGTACAAAATTCCTACAATCCCACAAAACGTGATGACTTTGTTTGATTCGTTTCCCCCCGCTTTTCTGTCAATAAAAGGAAGAAACATGATTACCAGACTCAGTATTCCAACGAACGAATTGACAATTGCCTCAGCGTTAACTCCAAAGATTGTTGCCGGTGCAAACTTTAATGTTTGAAACAGCGGAAGGAAATACCATTCGGGTTTGATTCCGACAGGAGCAGAAGCAAATGGATTTGCTTTCGTTCCTAACTCTGCAGGGAAAAATATCACCAAAGAAAACAAAAGAAAAAATCCGGCAATCCAACATAACACATCCCGATAAATGTAATTCGGATAGAAAGGAATTCCCTTCTCTTTCGGTTGAACTCCAATCGGTGTGCTTGAACCGTGGACTTGATTCAAAACAAGGTGAAACAGAACAACGAACAGCGTTGCGAGCGGTAAGATGGCAACATGCAACGCAAACATTCGTTTCAAACTTTCACCATCAACAACATCGCTGCCTCGCAACGATTTGACAACTATTTCACCAACCAATGGAATGGTTTTTGGAATTTCCGTTCCGATTTGTGTGGCGAAATAACCAAGTGTATCCCATGGCAAGAGCGAGCCGGTAAACGCAAATCCAAGCACGAGAAAGAATTGAACCACTCCGCTCATCCACATCAGTTCTCTTGGCTTTCTGTATGAACGTAAAAGCATCGTGCTGAAGAGATGAACAAACACACTCGCTATCATCAGGTTTGCCGACCACTTGTGC
>JACPVN010000236.1 GCA_016191715.1 Ignavibacteriota bacterium
CTGATGAGGATCGAATCTTCCTGAGGAAGAATATTATTCCAGTAAAAGGTTTCTCTCACCAGAAATGTCACCGGAATGTTTCGGGAATGTAACATCTCGGCTAATTCCACGCCGATTAACCCGCCGCCAACGATGACGGCACGAGAGACATTCTTTGTATTTTCCTCAAGCAAATCAATATCCTGTTTGGAGTAGAGACCCTGAACGCCGGGTAAATCCTGACCGGCCCACCCGAACTTGTTTGTCTTTGAACCAGTAGCAATCACGAGAATATCATAGCTGATAGTCGAGCCACTCTGTAGCGTTAGTATTTTTTTGTCGGTATCAATATTGGTTACATGATCTGTCGTGAGTTCAATCCGATTCTTTTCCCAAAACCAATTTTCATAAGGTTTAGTGTGATTGAATGTCATGTGTCCTAAGTAGATGTACATCAGTGCAGGGCGCGAAAAGAAATATTTACTTTCACTCGAAATTATGGTGATACGCATATCGCTTTGTTTTCGGACATGACGAGCGACAGTCACTCCTGTGATACCGTTTCCGATTATGACGAGATGTTTCATGTTACTGAACCCAATATGTTAGTAGAATACTCAGTGAATGTTTTAAAAGGTTTGGCTCCCTCTTACTTTTTGATATTCTATTTATACGGGTCATGCGACATTTGTTTTGATGGGTCACTATATCTGTCGTTGCCCCAGTAATTTTCCAGTTCAACACCCAACCCGAGAGCAATACGATTGACAAAATTAAAATAACCAATAATAAGAGTGATGTGAAGAATTGCTTCATCCGTAAAACCGTTTTCTTGCAATTTCAGTGCGGATGAAGAATGGTTGACACCCGGTTGCAATGTAAGTTCCTCAGCAAATTCAAGCATAATCCTGTCTGTATCAGAAAGTTCAAGCGCCTTATAATTTCTTCTGATTCCATCGGTAAACGCCTTGTCCTTCGTTAGCCGATATAGCGCATCGCTATGGTGGTGGACGCAATACGTACATTGATTCGCCACTGAGACGACGACTGCAATCATTTCACGCTGACGACGTGTAAGGGGACAGTTTCCAAACATGACGGAGCGATAGAGGTCAACGTGCGGCTTTAGAGTGTGAGGAAGTAAACTGTGAATCTTGAGAATATTATCTACACCTCCCCACGGGGCTCGAAATGTATCGTATAAAGATTTAACATCTCCATGCGCATCTTCTTCTTTTATCATTTTAATGTAAGCCATCATCTCATTCCTTAATTACTTTAGTCCCGCAGTCGCGGCGGCAAGCATCACATCGGGGTCAAGTCGAACTTTATAGTTCGGATTGCTGTATGAAAACTTAATGACGCCATCTGTTCCTACGATAAATACTGATGGGACCGGCAACAAATGATGTTTTTCTCCCGATGCGAGTTCTAAATCCATGTTGTAACTTTTATACTTTTTCACTACTTCTTCCTCTACTTTATATGCAATTCCAAGAGTGGAACATGCAGTCATTTTGTTATCGGACAAAAGCATGTAGTTCAGTTTTTCTTTCGCCTGAGTCTCCTGAAGTTTCTCCGGTATATCCGTACTTATCGCCAGGATTTGATAGCCAAGAGAAAGAAGTTTGGGTTCAATCTCCATCAATTGTTTTAATTGCTTGCTGCAATACGGACACCAACCACCGCGATAGATGACAAGTACAGCCGGTTTTTTTTGAATGGCTTCATTAACATTAAAAGTTTTCCCTTCCGATGTTGAGAGCATCAGAGCGGGTAATTCTGCTCCGATTTTGATCGGACAAATCGCATCGGCAGATGAAGCGATGTTGTTTTGAGTATTTTGACTTAAAATCTTACTGGTAGGAAAGATTGAAAGCACTACGAAGAGGAGAAAAAGAATGTTTAACCGCGTTTTCATTGAATAGACCTTTCTTATAGATTAATAACGATAATATTTTTGAGCCGAGTTCAGATGTTCAACCATTTCTTTCAGCGTCAGTGGATTCACGTATGAAGGCATCTTCGTTTTACCTTTCACCTCTTTCTCCACGCTCGTGAGCACATTCCAAGTTCCATTGACACTAATGACTGCCCCTTTCTTGGAGAGGAGTTCCAAGAATTCACCAAA
>JACPVN010000237.1 GCA_016191715.1 Ignavibacteriota bacterium
AAAAAGTGACTTATTCTTTATTCGATGTCTGATAACAGATTGAAGTCGCTCGAAATTTATTTCGGCAGTTATTGTGGATGAAGTGTCATTCGTCTGCTCCTCCCTGAGCCATGCAATAAAACGACGAATGATTCCGTTCATAAAAATTAATTCAGTGGATATTTTTTGAGAAGAATCGAAGCGTTATGTCCGCCAAAACCAAAGGTGTTGCTGATTGCAACATTCACAGTTTTCTTCATCGCCTGATTCGGCACATAGTTCAGGTCACATTCGGGGTCAGGATTTTCGTAGTTGATGGTTGGTGTAAGCAAATCATTCTGAATCGAAAGTGATGTGATGATTGCTTCTACCGCACCTGCCGCTCCAAGCAAATGTCCAATCATAGATTTTGTTGATGTAACATGCAACATATATGCGTGTTCACCAAATAATGTTCTGATTGCTTCCGATTCTGATTTGTCGTTATAAGGAGTTGAAGTTCCGTGTGCATTGATATAATCAACATCTTCCGGTTTCAATCCTGCATCCTGAATGCAAATCCGCATTGAACGAACCGCACCTTCTCCACCCGGAGCCGGCGCTGTGATATGATGCGCATCTGCTGTTAATCCGATGCCGCCAACTTCAGCATAAATCGTTGCGCCTCGGTCGAGCGCGTGGGTCAATTCTTCAAGCACCAACACGCCTCCGCCTTCACCCATCACAAATCCGTCACGCTGTGCATCGAACGGACGACTTGCTTTTTGCGGCTCATCGTTTCGTGTTGACATTGCTTTCATGGCATTGAATCCGCCGACACCCATTGGTGTAATCGCCGCTTCAGACCCGCCGCAAAACATCACTTCAGCATCGCCGCGCTGAATCAACATAAACGCATCGGCAATAGCATGAGATGAGGTTGCACAAGCAGACGTTGTCGCGTAGTTCGGTCCTTTGAAACCAAATCGCATCGAGATTTGTCCTGCCGCGATGTCAGCAATCATCATCGGAACAAAGAACGGACTGATGCGTCCGGGACCTCCTGTGTACATTTCGTGCATTTGCTTGTGCCATGTCCACATGCCGCCTATTCCCGAACCGAAAATCACTCCGATACGTTCGCGATTTTCTATTTCCAAACTCAATCCGGAATGTTTGAACGCCATCTCCGCCGCCGCCATTGCATATTGTGTGAACAAATCCATTCGGTTCGATGCTTTGCGGTCCATGAAATTTAATGGATTGAAGTTTTTCACTTCACATGCAATCTTCGTGTCATACTGAGCGGTATCAAAGCAGGTGATGTTTCCACCGCCACTCATACCCGCGACTGCATTGTTCCAATATTCTTCGATGCCGATGCCGATTGGTGTCACCGCTCCCATTCCGGTTACGACAACTCTACGCCGGTGATTATTCATAACATTTCCTGTTGGTGTTAGAGAATGATTCAGCCATCAGGCTGAATGAACAACTTACTTTGCTTTGCCTGTTAAATAACTGATTGCATCACCTACGGTAGTGATTTTTTCTGCATCTTCATCGGGAATCTGCACGTTAAATTCTTTTTCAAATTCCATGACCAACTCGACTGTGTCAAGCGAGTCTGCGCCGAGGTCGTTGGTGAACGATGCGGCAGGCGTAATCTGTGATGCTTCAACGCCTAACTTGTTCATGATTATGTCTTTTACTTTTGCTTCGATATCCATGTTGGTATCCTTTTATTTATGGTTAATGATTTATGAATTATTTTTTTTTCTCCCCTTCACTTCGTAAGGGAAGGTTAGGGGAATGAGTTAAATACAAAACTATAATAGTGTAAGTCCGCCGTCAACGCAACTCGTTTGACCTGTGATGTAATCCGACCCTGACGAAGCAAGGAACGTAACCACGCTTGCAATTTCATCCGGCTTCGCTGTTCGCTTCAACGGAATTTTTTCCGCTATTGCTTTTTGTTGGTCTTCAGTTAATTTTCCTGTCATATCGGTTTCCACAAATCCGGGTGCAACGGCGTTGACCTGAATGTTTCGAGAAGATAACTCTTTTGCAATTGATTTGGTAAATCCAATCACACCTGCTTTTGAAGCAACGTAATTTGCCTGACCTGCGTTCCCCGTAATTCCCACAATTGAGGTAATATTGATAATCTTTCCTGCTCGTTGTCCCATCATCTGCTTTGTTGATGCTTTAGTAAAATTGAACACACTTTTCAAATTTGTGTTGATGACAACGTCCCAATCAACCTCGCTCATCCTAAGAAGCAATCCGTCTTTCGTGATGCCTGCATTGTTGACTAATATATCAAGCCGACCGAACTGAGCAACAACCTTAGTTACAATTTCTACGGCTTGATTGAACAAAGCAACATCTGCCTGAAACGCAACGGCATCTCCGCCGTTCGCTTTGATTGATTGAACGACTTCTTCCGCTTCACTTGCCGCGCTCCGATAGACAATTGCCACCTTCGCTCCGGCAGTCGCAAGCGAAAGAGCAATAGCTCGTCCGATTCCACGCGAACCGCCGGTGACGAGAGCAATCTTATTTTCTAAATTCATTGTCATAATAATTGTACTTTGTACTTCGTTCTTTGTACTTTGTCATTGTCAATTGTCAATTGTCATTCGAGCATCAAGCATCAAGCATCAAGCATCAAGCATCGAGCATCAAGAATCGAACATCAAGCATCAAGCATCAAGAATCAAGAATCTTATCAACACCGGAAACTTCAACTGAAGCATCAATTCTTTTTACAAGACCCTGAAGAACTTTTCCCGGTCCTACTTCGACAAACTTTTTCACTCCGTCGGCGACCATATTCTTAAT
>JACPVN010000301.1 GCA_016191715.1 Ignavibacteriota bacterium
CTTTTGTCAATGATGCCGATGATACGGCTGTCGAAATCTTCTTTCAACGCGAGCAGACTTGGCACTACTCCCATCGCTACCATTAACAACGGCGTAATGATGAGAGAAATAATAAATGCTTTCGATTTTACTTTCTCGATGTATTCCCATCGTGCAACCATCCATGCTTTGTTCATGCTGTTACCTCCTTCTTCGTTCCATCACCAACCATTTTCAGAAAAATTGAATTGAGTGATGGTTCAACAAACTCAAACTTTCGTACAATCAGTTTGTTTGAAACTTCGTTCAGCAAATTGCGAACGGAATCCTGCCCGTCCAATTCCAACTCCGCATAATTTTCATACACGATTGCTTGTTTAATGTACGGCAACGAAGAAAGAAACGCTCCATCGCCTGCATACTCAAGATGAATAGAGTTTTTACCGAAGCGGCTTTTCACTTCCTGCAAATTTCCTTCAAGAACAATTCTTCCTTTGTTGATGAGGCAAATCTTCTCGCATAACTTTTCCGCTTGTTCCATCATGTGCGTTGAAAAGATGATTGCTTTGCCTGCATCTTTTAATTCCATGAGAATATCTTTGAGAAGAATTTGGTTGACAGGGTCAAGTCCGGAAAATGGCTCATCGAGAATAACAAGCATCGGGTCGTGCAGGATAGAATTGATAACCTGAACTTTTTGCTGGTTCCCTTTTGATAGTTCTTCAATCTTCGCATCAACTTTATCTAACAACTCGAATCGTTTCAGCCAATCGAGTGCGCGCCTTTTTGCTTCAGGAACGGGAATACCCCGTAGGGTTGCAAAGTAAATGATTGTATTAAGAACCTTATTCTTCCTGTACAATCCCCGTTCCTCAGGAAGATAGCCAACAATATTTCTCGTTGATTCATCAAACGCCTTTCCGTCTATCAAAACAGTTCCATAATCCGGAGCGATTATGTTGAGAATCATTGGGATGGTTGTAGTTTTTCCCGCACCGTTCGGACCAATTAAACCAAACATTTCACCTTCCTTTACAGAAAGTGAAACGTCGTCAACGGCTAAGACGGTGGCGTATTCTTTTCGGAGATGGGAGGCGTGAAGCATTTTTTACTTGTTAGAGTGACCTGAGGAGTTCTAATCGTCCAATCGCTATGAGATTGCTAATTGGAGATGTATCACTTACAACAATCACGACGCCTTTCAATTCCGATATTTTTCAAATCAATTTGCAAATCTTCAAGGGAGTAGTGAAGTGATATTTTTCTCTTTGCAAGTTCTCTTTGAAAAAACAACTGAGGCATTTCCGCCATTCTGCTTGCCTGAGCAAGAGTAAGTTTATCATTTTGAAAGAGAGTTATTGCTGACTCAATTTTCAGGTCGTGTTCATTTAATCCGCTACTGCGAATCAAGTCATCAGATATTTGTATGCTCATGATAAACTTCTATTATTATTTTGACCTTATTCTTCGAATATTTTTCACTCTAATTACTAGAGTTCCTCCAGTGGTACCTGAATAAGATTCTTTCCTTGCTCAACATCTTCAATAGCTTTTAGTAGGTGCTTCTTATTTGCTGGAGACCGAAAAAGATATTCCGTTTCATCAATCTCATTTACGGTAATCTCAATTTCTTTCTCCCGAAACATATTCTTGATGTTATCGAGGAGTTCGGTATTCAGTTGCTCGGAGTTTATGCGAAGTGTCATTTCCATTGTAATCCTTTTGATGTTTTTTTTACTACAGTAAAGTAAGGTAATTCCGATTCATTTTCAAGTTACTGCGAAGTAATACTGATTGTTGATAACCACGAACTGTCAACCGACAACTCTACGAGCCATGGGCTGTCAACAATCTTAAGGTGTTAATCTGTAGATCATTCTCGGGAACGGAATCGTCTCCCGAACATGTTCAAGTCCGCAAATCCAAGAGACGGTGCGTTCAACACCCAGTCCGAAACCGGCGTGCGGAACAGAACCATAACGACGCAAATCCAAATACCACTCGAATGCTTCTTGCGGTAAATTATGTTCTTTGATTCTCGAAAGTAATGCATCATAATCATCCTCGCGCTGACTTCCACCGATAATTTCTCCGTACCCTTCCGGTGCGAGAACATCCATCGCAAGGGCAAGTTTCGGATTCTGTGGGTCGCGCTTCATGTAAAATGCTTTCACTTCAGTAGGATAGCGATGCACAATCAAAGGTTGATCAAACTCCCCCGAGATGATTGTCTCATCAGCGGCGCCAAAATCGTTTCCGTATTCAAACGCATTTCCTTTTTTCCTGAGAATGTCAACTGCCTCTTCATACGAAATTTTCGGCAACGGCTTTTTTACTTTTTCCAAAAATGTCGTGTTTCGTTCGAGCGTTTTTAATTCGGTTTGACGATTCTTTAACACAGATTGAACGATGTGTTCCAGAAATTCTTCTGCAAGCTCCATGTTGTCGTTCAAATCATTGAAGGCAACTTCCGGCTCCACCATCCAGAACTCTGTCAAGTGGCGACGGGTTTTTGATTTTTCTGCACGAAACGTCGGACCAAAGACATACACTTTTCCAAACGCCATCGCTCCCGCTTCTCCGTACAACTGTCCGGATTGTGTGAGATATGCTTTTCCTAAATCAAAATAATCCGTTGCAAATAATGTCGAAGTTCCCTCACACGCCGCAGGTGTAAAGATTGGTGCATCCATCAAGAGGAAGCCGCGATTATCAAAGAACTCGCGAATCGCTCTGATGATTTCATGACGCACACGCATAATCGCATGTTGACGCGACGAGCGCAACCACAAATGCCGAATATCAATGAGATACTCAACTCCATGTTCCTTAGGGGTGATGGGATATTCTTTCGCGACATGGATGATTTTCACATCGGAGACTTCCATTTCAAAGCCGCCCGGAGAACGAGGCTCCGCCTTCACTTTTCCGGTCACGCTGAACGATGATTCTTGTGTAAGTGCATCGAACGTATTAAATATTTCTTCGGAAAGATTTTGCTTCACCATCACGCATTGGAGAACACCCGTCCCATCTCGCACAACGAGAAAGCGAATCTTCCCGCTCGAGCGTTTGTTATACAACCAACCGTGTATGGCGACTTCTTCGCCGACATGTTTTGAAAGGTCTTCTATATAAATTCTTGACATACTTTTTTTTGATTTCGGATTTCGGATTGTGGATTTCGGATTATTGTTTTTAGTTTTTAGTTTTGCTTTGTGTTGACGGTTGTCAGTTGAAAGTTTGGTCATTGACTATTGACTACTGTGTACTGACGACTTAAATACTCAACTACTCATCTACTTTTTAGAAATTCTCCTTAATTCTTTTCTTACAAGATACAGGTCGTCATCGAGGAAGTGACGGGAGAATTGCCTTGCCCGACGTACTTCGTTATCATCAATCTCAGCAAAGACGAGGTCTTCATCAAACAGTTTTGCTTGAACAACTACTTCACCGCTTGGACTAATGACTTCAGAACCACCCCAAAAGTTCACTCCATCTTCGAATCCGACACGATTACAAAAGACAACATAACTACTCAGCAAGCGTGCATAGACTTTGTGGTTTTCCCGATTTTCTTTCCCTATTTCTAACC
>JACPVN010000302.1 GCA_016191715.1 Ignavibacteriota bacterium
CAGTAACGGCGATTGAAAAAGAACTCGCTTCCTCCGAACGTGCAGAAGAATACGAACGAACCGGACACACGATTATGGCAAATCTCCAGACCATCAAAAAAGGAATGAAGCAAATCGAATTGAGCGATGTGTACGATGCGGAACAACAATTGATCGTGCAACTGGAACCGTCGCTGAAACCGCATCAAAACGCGGAACGATATTTTGACAAAGCGCGAAAAGCAAAACTCGCCCGTGCTGAAGCGGCGCAACGACTTCAATCTCAGTCTCAGGAACGTTCGATGCTTCAACATGTTGCCGATGAAATAACACAATGCAGCACGCTGGAGGAACTGAAAGAGTGGATGAAACAGAACGAAGAAAACTTGTCATTTCTCAAATCATCGAAGAATGATGAAGAACGAATTCCGTTCCGTGTTTTCACTGTTGTCGGAGGATTTGAAGTCTGGGTAGGAAAAAGTTCAGCCAATAATGATTTGTTGACGACAAAATATGCCAAGCCGAACGATTTGTGGTTTCATGCGCGGGGCGTTGGTGGTTCACATACGGTGCTAAAACTACCTGGCGGGAAAATTCCGTCGCGTGAAGCAATCCAACAGACGGGGAGTATTGCGGCATATTATAGTAAAATGAGAAACGCTCGGAATGTTCCTGTTTCCTACTGCGAGCGGAAATATGTCCGAAAACCGAAAGGCATTCACGAAGGGATGGTACTGCTTGAACGGGAAGAGGTTATTTTTGTGGAACCCCGCTTGCCTTGAAAATCAAGTTGAATGTTGGTATATTTGCACACTCTTTTTTGAACCAACGCTCTCAGTGACAGGTTCATCACTGATGTTGGAAGTAATTCATCAACTTAGGAATGATTATGAAATTATCGAACACTGTTTTTATTCTTTTTCTCATTTTTACAACTTGCACAATTGCTCAGGAAGAAGCAGTTGATTCTCCAATGGAAAACTCTGCTATCAAGGGGTATGAAATTTCCATCGGAGGCGGTTTGGCACATCCGTACATCCCTCAGGATTTTAAGGACCAATTAAAGCAAGGGACTGACATTCACGGAGGTATTGGTGCAATACTGAAAACAGGAGACGTAGGATACAGCGCGTTGTATTTTACTGTTGGCTACAACAGTTTTGGAGCTAACAATGAGGAGATTTTGAAGAGCCACGGTTTCAACAGTACCGATTGGATATCGGGTGGAGGTTCAGTTAAAATGTTGAATCTTCACCTCAACTACAAAGGAACATTTTCCACCGAACGGACAATAGCCCCATATTTTCTCATTGGCGTTGGTTTGAACAATTACAAGCGGAATGAAATTATTTTATTAAATGTCACCACAAACAATGATACAACATTTGCGGAAGTCTCCCGTTCTGATTTTTCCTGGAATCTAGGCGTTGGATTCGATGTTCCGTTCGGCGAAACGTTTGCACTGTACGTTGAAGGAAAATATATTCTTTCAGTCGCTACTCCATTGACACAGCATTTTATTACCGCCGGTGGAATCCGTTACCGGTTTTAATTTTGTTTCAAATGATGAAAACCGAAGGCGACGAAATTCTTGTCGCCTTCTCTTTTTTAGAACGATGCAGAAACTTACAGTCTATCAAAAACCGACCTGTTCAACATGCAGGAATGTGGTCAAACAACTCAAAGAACAATCTGTTGAATTTGATTCGATCAATTACTATGAAGAATCGTTTTCTGTTGATTCACTGAAAGACATTTGTCGGAAGTTGGGAATTTCTCCGCGTGAAATGTTGAGAACGAAAGAGCCCACTTACAAAGCATTACGCCTTGCAGAAAGAAGATTCAGCGAGGATGAACTGATTGCAGTGATGGTGAAATATCCCGACCTGATTCAACGACCGATAATTGTAAAAGGAAAGAAAGCGGTTCTTGCGCGTCCTGCCGAGAAGTTGAAAGAGATTCTTTGAAAATTTTCCTGAAGAACTTAGTTCTTTTATCAACACAGAAAAATGCACATCTATTTATTACGCCACTGCGATGCAGCCGAATTTTCCCCCGATGATGTAACTCGTCCGCTCTCAGAAAAGGGCGAATCGCAGGCACGAACTGTCGGGAGGGTTCTTCAAAAACTAAATATTGTACCTGATGCAATCATTTCGAGTCCGTATGCGCGGGCAAGGCAAACTTCCGAAATCGTACAGGAAGAACTCCGTCTTGAAAAAACCAGTGTCTCGGAGTTTCTTGTTCCCGGTTGCGACCCGCGGCAAATGATTCATCAGTTAAATGGACAGGAGAATTCTGCCCCTTTGTTAGTCGGTCACGAACCTCAACTGCGTGCATTGCTTTCACAGATCATCAGCGCTTCGACGATGACTGATATCTTATTTACGAAGGGAAGTCTCGGATGCCTGTCAGTTCTCAAGCCGATTATTTCAGGGAAGGGGACGCTTCATTGGTTGTTGACAAACGAACAAATGCAACTGTTTTAAGCAATTTTAACTAATGGGCGGTTCTAAAAATACAAAACAATATCGAATATCGAATAAGGAATTATGAATTTTGAAGTAAATTTCCACTTCGTAATTCGACATTCGGTGTTCATTATTCATTATTTGAACTACCCTAATGAACAGAGACGATTTGTTGTTTGGAGGAATTCATTGGAATTTTCTTTTTTTCTTGATTAAACTGCTTGAATGTTTAGATTATTCAGATTATATTCCTATTACTTAAAAAATCACAGATTCTTTTTTTGTAACAAACCGATGGAAAAACCATTGGTGAACACTGTTTTTATTTTTTACATGGGGTTCGTCATGAAACGATTGGTACAATCTTCATTTTTATTCTTTGTCATTCTTAGTACGTTCGGTGCGTTCGCGTTCGGTCAGAAGGTAGAGAGAACGACACAAGGATCTGGCAGTCTGAACGTGGTTCTTGCCGTTCCGACTGTTACGAGTTTCTCTCCTTCGAGCGGTTCA
>JACPVN010000303.1 GCA_016191715.1 Ignavibacteriota bacterium
CACGCTCAAGCAAGTTAGTAGCGCAACTTATGCCGCGCGGCTTTGAGCCGAAACCCTCGGGTTTGTACTCGGCAATTTTTGCCGTTAGACCATTAGACAAGAAGCGAGTAAACATGAGCGATATGATTATTAACGACGTGCATGATGACCGCATTGTTTGCGGCTTTATGGGACATACGATTGAACTTCCAAAAGACGCACTCCAACTCGGCATCAAGACGGCGTCGTATTTCAGACGTTTTGAAATTACACCGAAGTATGGTGACTGGGTTCTGAAAAAGCGGTGCAAGGTTTCTACGACTTTACAGAAGTTGAGTGATGTTAAAATCAATTATAGTTACATTCAGAAGAGTATTGACTATCGCAAAACAAACCTTCTAGTAACGAAACGCCTTGATCTATCTTCTCCGGGAAGTACATTTATTGCATTCTTCTCAGAAAACGAAATGGTCAGTCCAAATACATTTTATTCTGTTAAATGTGCACCTCCACATGCGCTTGTTATCTGTCTCTGGATAAATTCTGTTTTTGGAATAATACAATTCTTGAATAGAAGAATGGAAACACGTGGAAGTTATTGCGACATCCTGAAAGAAGATCTGATTGAATTCGATGTACCTAGCGTAAAGCAACTTCCTGACAATTTGCTCAAATGGTATGAAGAGAATCGTGAGACAGAATTTCCGACGCTTGCTGAGCAATTCACAAGCAAGTCACCGAGACGTGGTCTCGATAGGGCAATGATGCTCTGGATGGGCTGGAAGGAATCGGAGGTGGATACCGACCTCGATGCGTTGTACGTTGCATTGCATGATGAACTTCAACTTTTGAAAAGTGCAATGAAAGGATAACGTTTGAAATACAGGCAACGTAAATACCTATTACTCATCTACTCAGCATCTCTACTACTATGCAAATAGAATTTCTCGGCGCCGCACAAACTGTTACCGGCTCCATGCATCTTCTTCACATCAACGGTAAACGTATTCTTCTTGATTGCGGATTGTTTCAAGGCAGAAGAGCAGAATCAACTGAACGGAACAGGACGTTTCCCTTCGAGCCGGAATCTATAGACGCGGTGATTCTTTCCCACGCACATATTGACCACAGCGGAAATCTTCCCGGTTTGGTGAAACAAGGATACTCGGGACCAATTTTCTGCACGAACGCGACGAAAGATTTATGCAACATCATGCTTGCCGATAGCGCGCATATTCAGGAGAAGGATGCTGAGTTCATTAATAAGAAACATGCGAAGCGGCATGAACCATTGGTGGAACCGCTCTACACTCCTGAAGATGCTGTGCGGGCGATGGAAAGTTTTCAAGCGATTCCCTACAACAAAGAGTTCGATGTTCTTCCGAATGTGCAAGCGAAGTTTGTGGATGCCGGACACATTCTCGGCTCTGCATCAATTCATCTAACAATCAAAGAAAGCGGAACAACAAAAACACTTGGCTTCACCGGCGATATCGGACGATGGAACATGCCGATTATCCGCGACCCGCAGTTCATTGGGAACGTTGAAGCGCTCATAAGCGAAAGCACGTACGGCGGAATTCTCCACGACTCGCCCGATGATATGGAGAAAAATTTATCAAGCGTTCTCCACCGGACATTTGAGCGTGGCGGGAAAGTCATTGTGCCGGCGTTCAGCGTCGGAAGAACTCAGGATATTGTCTATGCTCTTCATAGGTTGAAAGACGGAAACAACTTACCGTCGTTCCCGATTTATATTGACAGTCCGCTTGCGATTAATGCAACGGAGATTTTCAGGAAACATCGCGAGTGTTACGATGAAGAAACACGGAAGCACATTCTCGAACATCACGACCCGCTCGGCTTGAGCCAGTTGCACTATGTTCGCTCAGCAGAAGAATCAAAACAACTCAATGACAAAAAAGAACCGTGCATGATTATTTCTGCATCGGGCATGTGCGAAGCCGGACGCATCGTTCATCATCTTGCAAACAACATAGAAGACGCACGCAACACAATTATGATTGTCGGGTATCAGGCTGAACACACATTAGGTCGGAAGCTTGTGGAGAAATTCCCTGAAGTGAAAATGTTTGGAGAGTTTTTCAAACTCCGCGCGGAGGTGGCTGTGTTTAATTCTTTCTCCGCCCACGCAGACGGAAACGAATTGTTGAAATACATCAACAAGTTTGAGAAGAACCGGTTACAACAAATTTATCTTGTACATGGAGAACTTGAGCGGCAGGTGAAATTAAAACAAGGATTGAACGGATTGGGGTTTACTCATGTGGAATCACCTGTGAGGGGAAAGAAGTTTGAGTTGTAGAGATAGTAAGTAGTTGAGTAGTTAAGTACAAAGTAGTTGAGATTAATATTCTCAACTACTCATCATCTCAACTACTCAATTACATTCCTCCGTTATCCGTCCGAATGATAAGTCCATCTGCACCGACAATGGTTTGCGTGTTCGCGTCATGAAGATAGATGCTCTCGAAATGTTTTGAATAATTTGTCGGACGTGAAATCCAAGTAACACCAGCATCCGTTGTCCGAAAAAGAAAACCGTCGTCACCGACAACCACTCCGCGCAGAGCATCGGTAAAAGCAACCGCCCGCACCGACTTCAAACTCGAAATTGTCTGCTCGGTCCACGTCCCACCTCCGTTAAATGTTCGTTTGATTGTTCCCTGAATTCCTACCGCGGTACCGTTGTTCGCATCCGTAAAATGTACTCCGAGCAATTTGCCGTTCATTGTATCTGATTGGTTCACCCAGATTTGTCCGCCGTTCGTTGTGCTAAACAACGCTTCACCGCCATTCAGTGTATAACTCCCCACCGCCGTTCCGACATTCAAACCGACAAACGAAACATCTTCGAAATCGTAGCGTTGTTCTTCGAAGATACGCGACCAATTAAGTCCGCCATCAACGGAACGAATAATGAGTCCCCACCGTACATTTGTCGTGAGCGATGTATAAAAACCAACAGCATAGAACGTGTTTGTTGGCGCAAAATCCACACCCTTGAAATGATAATTCGATCCGCCGAAAGACTGTGCAGACCAGGTTGCACCTGCGTCGGTTGTGCGGAGAATTGTCCCCCGTGCGCCAACCACAACGCCGGTTGTCGTATTTGCAAATGAAACTCCGTACAACGCATTTGCTGAATTGCTGGCAACCTGAATCCATTCATCGCCGCCATTTGTTGAGCGGAGAAGAATTCCGTTTTGTCCGACGGCAATTCCTCTTGAATGATTTGTGTTGTATGCGATTCCATACAACGGTTGATCAGTCCCGGTCGCTTGTTGAATCCAACCGATAATTTTCGAGACAATATTTGTTTCGCCGGAAACTCCGTCGTTTGAATACGCCCGGACGCGGTAGAAATAATGACGATTGGTGACAAGATTAATGTCGTTGAAGGTAAGCGAATCAATTTCTGTGCGCGCAAGCTCTCCCCACACGCCATCAACTCCGGTTTTGCGTTCGACAATAAAACCCAACTCGTTTGTTGATTGCTGTTGCCATTGCAAGCCGATGCTTCTGCTTGTGAGTAGGGTTGCGACTAAGGTTCTCGGACCCGGAAGAATTTCAAACACCTCAAACCCGCGGTCGCTTTCGTCTCGCACCGAGGGTTCATTCAAACTCGAAATGCGGATAAACGTTTGAGTGGAAACCGACCCGGTAACATACCATCGTTCTTCTCCATCGTTCGGAGTTCCGCCGAATAATTTTGTGAATGTAACACCATCATCGAATGAGATTTCAATTTTTACGTCGCCGGAAATATTCGCCGATGACCAGCGAATCGTTTGCATCGTTCCGATTTGCCACCGTTCGCCGCCATTGGGAGATTCAAGCGTAAGCGTTGGTTCCTCTTCAAGAGGTGAATCATCACAGTGGAAAGAAACAATGCCGAGCATCAACGTTACAATCAGTAAATATGTTTTCATTGGAATTCCTTAGAGACAATAATCAGAGCAATAGTATTGAGAAAAGGGAAGAAAACCAAGTACGTTGAAATAACAAGTGATTTTTGTATATTGGCAAGCCGTTGCAGTACTGCGGGAGTAATTCAGCGGTAGAATGTCAGCTTCCCAAGCTGGACGTCGCGGGTTCGATCCCCGTCTCCCGCTCAACCAATGCAAAATGAAAAAGGGAATATGTAAAAAGAATTTCCCTTTGCAGTTTTTTTTCATTTTGAATTTTGCATTGAATGGACGCTTAGCTCAGCCGGTTCAGAGCGCCGCCCTTACAAGGCGGAGGTCGCTGGTTCGATCCCAGCAGCGTCCACACCAATGGTTTCGGAGTACATCCTCCGGAGCGAATCTCTTCAAAAATATTATGTCGGGCATTCCGAGAACATTGAACGATTGGTTCAGAGCGTCCCGTCTGTATAGGCGGGAAAGTCGTACCGATTGATCGAATCGGGACAGCGTCCACACTTCCCTTCTCTTTCACAATTTAATCTTCTTTCACTTTTCATTATCTTCCGAAATCAATTTCGGATTCCATGGAACTTAGTTTTTCAACAACGCTTCTTGTCTGCTCTGTTTTTTTTGTCGTCGCCGGTCTCTACTCATCGGTAGGGCATGGCGGCGCGTCAGGATATCTTGCCGTGCTATCATTGTTCGCTGTTGCTCAGAAAGAGATGTCAACGACAGCACTCATTCTCAACATAGTCGTGGCGAGCATTGCGTTTGTCTTTTATGTTCGTGCCGGACATTTTTCATGGAATCTTACATTTCCATTTTTGTTCAGTTCAATTCCGTTGGCATTTGTGGGAGGGCTGGTAGATGTTTCAACCCAATCTTATGCAATCTTACTTGCCGCCGCTCTTCTCTTCGCTTCATACAGACTTATCATTCACATAGAAGCCAAAGAAAAAACCTTCCAAACTTCTCCTTCGATGATGATTACACTCTTGGCGGGAGCCGTCATCGGATTAGTGTCGGGGATTGTCGGAGTTGGCGGAGGAATTTTTCTTAGTCCGTTGATCTTGCTCATGGGGTGGGCTACTGCAAAACAAACCTCTGCAACCTCAGCGTTCTTTATTGTAGTCAATTCAATTGCCGGATTATTGGGAAGGCAGTTGGAAGGAAACTTCGTTGTCGGAAACTTCCTTCCGTTTCTGTTCGCTGCTATTCTTGGCGGAGTGGTCGGTTCTCAGTTAGGAGCGACAATATTTTCTTCTCTTTGGTTGAGAAGAATTCTCGGCTTCGTTCTCATCATCGCCGCATTCAAACTGATTCTCATTTCATTCTAATCAATATAAGGAAAGGCGTTACCCTGCCGCATTACAAATGCAAACGTTCTGTCCATACGTTTCGTAGTGTGTGACGTTCGGTTCAAGTTCAAGCAAGTATTCCTTGTCCTTCGGATAATAGACAGCGCGTTCGATGTTCTCTCCGGAAAATTTCCGTATCGCATCATACGATTCCCAGAAGGAAAGAAACAGAAAATGCGCCTTATCTTCCTGAATACTGTGCATCACGACGACGCCACGATTTCCTTCTGTCTTCCTGCAATCGTCCTCACCTGTTTCACGGAGATAGGCAAGGTATTCTTCTGCTTTTGATGCAGGTGTTACTCCGTGCCACATCCTCGTAATGAGGGATTGATTTATTTCTTGATTTTCGTTCGATTGTTTCGCGACGGGTTCTTCTTTTCCGGTTGATGAACGCTTCGTTACAATCAATACAACCGCAACTACGATAATTGCCGCTGCGATGAATGTTGTCTGCGTCAGCGTTTCGTCTGCAAACAACCATCCGACAAAAACCGCCACTACCGGATTGACATACGCATACGTCGCCACCCGTGAAGGCGTTGTCGCTCCGAGCAGAAAAACGTACGCCATGAATCCAACTGAACCGAACGAAATCAAATACAGCAATGAAAGAAATGAAATCGTCGAAACGTTTTCCACAGAATATGTTTGATTTTCTCCGGCGATGAGCGATGCAAGCAACAGCATCATGCCCCCGGATAACATCTGCATACTTGATGTGAGAACGGGAGAAGAAGGAAGTTTTGCTTTTTTTGTATAAAGTGTTCCCCACGCCCATGAGATAGAACCGCAAATGACTGCAAGCGCGCCGTACAAACCTGAACTTCCGTTGCTCGCCATTGTATCCGGTTGAACCAAAATAATAATTCCCGAAATACCTAATCCGATACCAAGAAAGGTTCGTATGTTCAATGTTGATTTTTCACCATATAGTGCGCTGAACAATACTATCCAGAGCGGAATTGAGGCAACTATCAACGCGGCTAATCCCGAAGAGACATACTGTTCAGCCCAGGTAAGCGCACCGTTACCACCGAGAAAAAGCAAGCCACCTCCAATTGCCGCACTCTTCCATTGAACAAGCGATGGCGAACCCAATCCTTTCAAACGGGCATAGAGATAAAAGATGATACCGGCGACAAGAAAACGTACGCCTGCCAGGAGCAACGGCGGAATAGTTTCAACACCGAAACGAATGGCAAGATACGTTGTTCCCCAGATGATATAGACCGCGGCAAACGCTGCGAATATCTTTGCATGATGTTGTTTCTCGTTCATAATTATTTCTCCTTTACTTTGATATCTAAAAAGAGTGTTGATATTTCTTTGACCGTATCGAGGACGATGGTTGTCCTCGTGGAACGAAGTGTTTTGATTTTTCCGAACCGCTCACGAAGAATTTCCGACAGATGATTGGTATCCTTGGAACGAACCTTGACAAGAAAACAATCTTCCCCTGCAACATGATGCACTTCCTGAACTTCCGGAATATTGGCAAGCAGTTTTGCTGTTTTTACTTCACCGATAGAATCTTCAGTTCTTACAAACACAAAAGCAACAAGTCCGTAGTCAAGTTGCCTGGAATCAAGGTTTACCGTGTAGCCCTTGATGATGCCTTGCGCTTCTAATTTTCGAAGTCGTTCAAGAACTGCTGAGGGAGCCATGCCGACCTCCTTGGCAATTTCGGAGTTTGCGACCCGTGCGTTGGTTTGCAACATCGTCAGTATTGTGCGGTCAATTGAGTCAATCATACAGTTTTATAGATAATATTACGAATATTGTTCTGAAAAGATACAGTATTTCAGAATAAAATGCAAACGCTATTTCAGAGAAAACATGGGGATTTGAAGGGTTGGGGGAGAGGCGGGATAAGAATAGGTTTACATCATACGTACAACGCACTCCCAAACTCACGCCTATGCTTTAGTGTGATTGGATGTTCTTCCCCTAAATATTTGAAAACAGCGATACATGCTTTCCTCGCACCATCGTCATCGTAATATCTGTCTGTGCGAATTACTTCGATAAATTTTTCTAACGCAACGTCAAAATCCTGAGAACAAATTGCGTTAATCGCTTCAAGATATTTCTGTTTGATTTCTTTCTCTTCCAAGTATTCAGGCTTTATCTGAAGCTCAAACAACCGCGTGATTGTTTTGATTGCTTCTATCACTTCTGCGAATTTTGGATCGTCTGTCGTTTCAATTAATTTGGATGCTGTTTCGGGAGATTCAAATAGTTGAGTTTTGGCGAGATAGACTTTCGCTTCCTTATTCTCCGGTTCTTCAGCAAGAACATTTTGCAGGAGTAGTTGGGCATCAAATATCTTGCCTGTGTTAAGCAACGCTTTTGCTTCTTCGAGTTCATGTTTAATTTTGCTTGGTAAATATTTTTCTAACCACTGAACAATCATTTGTTCCGGCAACGCTCCGGAGAATTCACCGATGATTTGTCCCTGAGAAAACAACTTCACATTCGGAATGCTTTGAATCCCATACGCGGCGGCAATGTCTTGCAATTCTTCAGTGTTGACTTTTGCCAACTCCCACTTTTCCACATTCTTCTGAGCAAGTCGCTCTAAAACCGGGCCAAGCATCCGGCACGGAGCGCACCACTCAGCCCAGAAATCTACGAGAACGGGAATGTGAAAACTTCGTTCAAGGACTTGCGTTCGGAAATCTGTAATATCGTGGTTCATATTCTTTTACTTTTTAAAAAACATATCACGCTCAGAGGCAATTCTTTTCTGAGCAATCTTTACGTACTCTTCACTTACATCATAGCCGACAAAATGTCGCTGCGATTTCTGCGCGGCAACACAGGTCGTTCCACTTCCTGAAAACGGGTCCAGCACAACATCACCTTCAAATGTATAAAGTTGAATCAAACGATAGG
>JACPVN010000284.1 GCA_016191715.1 Ignavibacteriota bacterium
AAAAAAATAGCTGAACTTTTTGCGGTTGATAGAACAGTAATAACCAAGCATCTAAAAAACATCTTCGAGACAGGGGAATTATACGAACAAGTGGTATGTGCAATAATTGCACTTACCACACAACACGGTGCTATCGAAGGTAAAACTCAGGAAACAAAAGTCAAATATTACAATCTTGATGCAATTATCTCTGTTGGGTATCGTGTCAACAGCAGTCGGGCAACGGCATTTCGCGTTTGGGCGACAGAGAGATTGAAGGAATACATCATCAAGGGTTATATGATGGATGATGAACGGCTAAAAAATCCCGGCAACATTTTCGGTAAAGATTATTTTGATGAACTCCTTGCACGCATCCGCGACATACGAAGCAGTGAACGGAGGTTCTATCAAAAAATTACCGACTTATATGCACAGTGCAGCGCCGATTATGACCCCGAGACAGACATCACCAAAAAGTTTTTCGCCACTGTTCAGAACAAATTACATTGGGCAATTACCGGACAAACAGCCGCCGAATTAATTGCTGAACGGGCTAACAGTAAGAAGAAAAACATGGGGCTGACGACATGGAAGAACGCTCCCAAAGGAAGCATCCGTAAAACAGATGTGAGTATTGCTAAAAATTACATGAGCGAAAAAGAGTTGGATGGATTGAACCGCATAGTAACAATGTATTTGGATTATGCAGAAAATCAGGCGAAGAAGGGTGTAATAATGTTCATGAAAGATTGGGTGCAGAAGTTAGATGCTTTTTTACAATTCAATGAAGAAGCGGTTCTGAAACATCAGGGAAAAGTCTCACATGAAGTTGCTGTCGCGCTTGCCGAAACTGAATATGAGAAATACAGAATTGTGCAAGACAAACTGTTAGAAAGCGATTTTGACAAGGCAATAAAGAAAATAGAAGCAACAAAACAAAAAAAACGCGTTATATAATTTCTTTAACAAACAATTGTTAGTTTGAAGAACCTACAAATATTTTTGTATATTTCATGCAGCAATAAAATTATATCGGCTTGCAAATCCTAAATCCGCGATTCGCAATCCCTGTCCGCTGTCATGCAAACAGGACTTTGGCAGGTGGGCGAAATCCTTTGCCCCCGTAGCTCAGATGGATAGAGCAGCGGTTTCCTAAACCGTTTGTCGGAGGTTCGACTCCTCTCGGGGGTACTTTTTTTAGGCTACGACTCGTAGAGTGAGTGGTGAGTTGTTAGTGGCGAGTGAGAAAATTTCTGATTTTCGATTGATGATTTCTGATTCTACCAACTAACCACTACCCACTCACAACTAACTTTAACCCGACAAATGAAATTACTTAACCCATAAACTACATGAGACTCAGCAATTACTTTCTTCCAACATTAAAAGAAATCCCATCAGACGCGCAGATGATTAGTCATCGGCTTATGTTACGCGCCGGAATGATTCGTCCGCTTGGTGCGGGCGTGTATTCATTCTTGCCGCTTGGTTACAAAGCATTGAGGAAAGCAATCGAAATCATTCGTGAAGAAATGGATGCAATTGGCGGGCAGGAGTTTCACCTTCCTGCACTCAACCCGTTGGAACTTTGGGAACAAACCGACCGAGTGAAAGCATTCGGCGATACGATGTTTCATGTGAAGAATCGTCCGCTCGTGCTTGCACCGACACATGAAGAAGTAATTTGTTGGATTGCAAAGAATGAAATTCGTTCGTACCGGGACTTGCCGCAAATTTGGTATCAGATTCAAACAAAGTTCAGAAACGAACCACGACCTCGCTCCGGTGTCATTCGCGGCAGGCAGTTTTTGATGAAGGATGCGTACAGTCTTGATGCAACGTGGGAAGGATTGGACAAAAGCTATGACTCACATGCAGAAGCGTACAAGAAAATGTTCACACGTGCAGGCTTGAAGTTTTTTGTTGTCGGCGCTTCGAGCGGTGCGATGGGTGGAAGCGCATCTCAGGAGTTCATGATTGAATCGGAGGCAGGTGAAGATACGTGCGTTGTTTGTGACAAGTGCGGTTATGCCGCTAATCTTGAAGTTGCTACATCGAACGTTTCTAAAGCAACGTGTGAAGGTGAATCAAAATCGCATGAAGAAATTCACACACCAAACATCAAAACGATTGATGAACTTGTGAAGTTTCTGAATGTGAATGAATCGGTGTTGGCTAAATCACTGTGCTACATGCAGGATAAACAACCTATCCTTGTGTTGATGCTCGGGAATGACCAAGTCAACGAATCAAAATTACTTTCAGTACTCAAGAGTGATTTCCGTCCGATGGCGGCTGATGAAATTCGTTCGCTCACCGGCGCGGATGCGGGCTCAATCGGTCCGCTCGGTTTGAAAGGATTCAAGATTATTGCTGATAAACGATTGGAGGGTGGCAACAACTTCATTAGCGGGGCGAACAAAAATGATTACCACATCAAAAACATTGACCTTGTACGAGATGTAAAAATTGAAGGCTATTTCGATTTGAGAACAGTTCTTGAAGGCGAATCGTGTGTTGGTTGCGGAACGCCGCTTCGTGTCGTCAAAGCGATTGAACTTGGTCACGTCTTCAAACTCGGGACAAAATATGCAGATGCACTTGAAGCATCGTTTCTAACTGAACAGGGCGAGTCGAAACCAATCATCATGGGAAGTTACGGCATCGGCGTTGAACGTGTTATTGCCTGCTTGATTGAACAAAGCCACGATGATAACGGAATTATCTGGAGTAAAACACTCGCACCGTATCAGGTTCAACTTGTTCTCCTCAATACAAAAAATGAAGAAGTAACCAAGGTAGCTGAATCGCTCTATCAAAATCTTCAAACAGAAAAAATTGAAGTTTTGTTTGATGACCGGAATGATTTAAGTCACGGGTTCAAGTTCAAAGATGCGGACTTGCTTGGAATGCCATTACATGTTATCGTCGGTGAGAAGAATG
>JACPVN010000285.1 GCA_016191715.1 Ignavibacteriota bacterium
ATCCTGTTTCAGGAATGACGCTGATGACGCTTATCCTTTCGTCCTTCATCCTTGTACGTATGGGATTAAGCGGAAACACCGGAATGTTAAGCGCGTTGCTCATCGGCGGAGTTGTCTGTACGGCGCTTTCTGTTGCCGGCGGATTTGTGACCGATTTGAAAGTCGGCTATTGGCTTGGCACGACACCAAAGAAACAGGAGACATGGAAATTTCTCGGCATCCTCGTCTCCGCCGCTTCGACTGCTCTGGTGATTTTTATTTTGAATGATGCCTTTGGCTTCAAAGATTCAAAGCAACTTCCCGCACCGCAGGCAAACGCGATGGCAGCAATCATTCAACCGTTGATGTCGAGTGTTCCCGCTCCGTGGGTGTTGTATCTCGTTGGCGCAATGATTTCTCTTATTCTTGTTACCATCGGAATCTCACCGCTCGCATTTGCGCTCGGCATGTATCTCCCGCAAGATTTGAACACGCCACTCATCATCGGCGGATTGCTTGCGTGGTTTGTCACTACGCGTTCGAAGAACGAAAAGTTGAACAACGCCCGCTTCTCCCGCGGTACGCTTATCGCTTCGGGGTTTATTGCCGGCGGTTCGCTCTTCGGCGTTCTCAATGCAATCGTCCACTTTGTTGACAAAGACTGGAACGATAAATACTTCAACGCGCACTGGGCTGAATCTCAAGGAGGAGAGATACTAGGCTTGGTGATGTTCCTGCTATTGTTCGGATATGCGCTGTGGGATACGATGCGGGCGAAGGAGGAATAATTATATTTGTTCTTTTCTTCATGATTTATTATAGTAGTAAGAATTTGCTTCACACGTAAGCATGAGTTAATAAGAATGCTCAAGTTGACCGTTTAATAAATAATGTCTAAGATAACTCAATATTGCCGCATGACCGTAAACGGTCACGCTATTAAAATCAAGTCCAATAAATCGGACTGTCAAAAACAGTCCCGTTTACGGGGCTTGTTAGGTGTAGCGTTATCATTTATGGTAACGCTACAGAAAAGCGGTCAACTTGAGTAAGAATGGTAATTAAGAACATTAATCTGTTTATTGCTATCAAGTGTGTTACTAAATAATTCCATATTCTAAAACAACAATTAGGAGAAGTACCATGTATTGTCGTAACTGCGGGAAAGAACTTAACCCAAAAGCGGAAGTGTGTATTAATTGCGGAGTCAAGCCACTGGTGGAAAAAAAGTTTTGCCAGGAATGCGGCGGCGAGACTTCTGCTAACCAGGAAGTTTGTATCAAGTGCGGGGTTCGACTTCGTACTATGGCATATACAACAGATGGAAGTACAATGAATACGAATTTTTCCGGATTACCTCCATATTGGCAGCAGGAGTTCAGAAGGATATTGGAGAGTAACGAGGTGTATAAAGGGAAATGGAATTGGCCCGCATTTTTCTTTTCGTGGATTTGGGCATTCACGAAGGGTGCATGGGCAGTCGCATTGATTATTCTCTGCATTGGAACACCGTTTTCTTTTGTCACATTCGGACTAGCGGGAATCGGCATTGCCATCTTTATGGGAATTCGAGGTGTGTATTTGTATTATAATGTATTTGTGAAAGATAAGCAGATGCCTTTTTAATTTCATAACTTGAATTTTCATTGTTCAACAAAACACGTAGGGCAACTCACTGAATCGCCCTACGTGTTTGTGGGCAGGGAGGGAATTTCTGCGTACGTCGGATGAGCCTTTGGCTCAGAACCTCTGGCACATGGAAAACTTGCATACTATTAATGACGTTGTACTGGAATTGAAAAGTTTGTATCTTCTTCCAAAAGAATTGTTGTGAATACATCTGTTATCTGCACTTCACCAGACATCTTAAGCAACATACCAGTTTTCGGGGAACATAAGTACCCATTAAAACTCTGTTTGATTATCTTGAATGTGGCGATACGATAGAAAGTTTTCTCTAAAATTTTCCTACAGTGAGGCGAGAACATGTTATCGAACTCCTTGAAACAGCCGAGAAATGGAATGAATGATGAACGGGAAAAAGTTCCTATGGGAATTTACATTATTTTGTTTGAAGCGTTGGACTCCGGAGGGAATCAACTTCAAGCAATGAAAACGGTTGTGGTGGTAGCCGTTAAATTGTGAAACTAATGCAACACAGATTGTCACAGTAAAAGCACGGATGAACACAGATAATTTATCGGTGAACAATCCGCGTTAGCATCAGTGAAAATCCGCGGTTAATTTTGCATCACCTTCTCTCCATACTCAAACCCGCGATTAAACGCGTTCATATTTAACTCTTCCGTCCCTTTGGGGACGGAGACTAACACCGCTTTGCGCATCGCTTCAACGTCCACCAATCCTGTAACTGCGGTCGTAAATCCCATCATCACAATATTCAGCACCATCCGCTTTCCAAGTTCCTCCGCTATGCGTGTGGCGGGAATGGAAAAATGCTTTACATCTTTCCGGAGATTATGCGGTGAAACCATTTCTTCTTCTGTTATCAGGATGCCGCCTGTTGCAAGTTCGGGAGTAAATTTCGTGTACGCTTCCTGCGACATCACAATCATTACTTCGGGTGAGGTGATGTACGGATAGGCAATCGCTTCAGGAGAAACGATCACGCCTGCACTGCACGAACTGCCGCGCGCTTCCGGTCCGAACGCCTGAATCATCGTTGCAAATTTGTTATCATAAATTGATGCGCCTCGCCCGATGATATCTCCACTGAGGATAACACCCTGCCCGCCGAATCCGCCAATCTTTATTTCTGTTCTCATAATTTATCCGTTATAGTGAACGAACTTGTCGCCCAATCGTTTTGAGTAGTAGTCATTCATTGCATCCAAATATGTCGGTCGTTCAATATCAACAAATTTGCCAACGACAATCTTGCCCTGAAAATCCAGACCGACAGTTTTCGTATCAGCCCCATGTTTTATTTCACTGCTTTCCTGATAATAAATCATTTGGTCAAGCCCGTCACCGATTTTATTGCGTCGGCTGTAAAGTGTGGGGCATGGCGAGAGAACTTCGATGAAGGAAAATCCTTTCTTCGCCAACGCTTCTTTAATCGCTTTCGTAAGATGACGAACATGATACGTCGTCCATCGGGCAACATACACAGCGCCGCACGACTCCGCTAAATACGGAAGGTTGAATGACTGCTCAAAGTTGCCGTATGGAGTTGTTGTTGCAGTTGCGGTGAGCGGCGTTGTCGGCGCAACTTGTCCGCCAGTCATGCCATACGTAAAATTGTTGATGAGAATAACCGTCATATCAAGATTGCGGCGGCACGCGTGAATAAAATGATTTCCGCCTATTGCTGTCAAATCTCCGTCTCCGCTGTACACCACTACTTTAAGATTTGGATTCGCGAGTTTCAATCCTGTTGCAAACGGAATTGCGCGACCGTGCGTTGTGTGGAACGAGTCGAGGTTCACGTACCCTGCAACTCGTCCTGTACATCCGATACCGGAGACAACGGAAACTTTCTGCAAATCCAATCCACTCGTTTCGAGTGCGTGTGCAAAACAATTCACCGATGTTCCGATGCCGCACCCCGGACACCAAATGTGCGGCATCCGTTCCATGCGGAGAAATTCTTCGACAGTATTTCCGGGAACTTCAGTTTCTATTTCATATAATTCTTCAGGCATAAACTCCTATTACTCTTTTTTGCTTGTTTATCATTCCGACTACTTGATTGAAAAATTCGAATTTCTAATTTCTAAGACCTAAACAAATCCTAAATACTAATTTATTAACAAGAATATTCAGGATTTGAATTTTGATATTTGAATTTGTTTAGAGTTTCGATATTAGGATTTAGAATTTCATTCTGCTTTCTGATTGTTTGAGGAAATTATCGCATTGTAGATGTCTTTTGGATTATGAACTGTCCCGCCGACATGCGGAACCAACTTCACAGGAACTTTCCCTGCGGCACATCGTTCCACTTCGAGAACTACCTGCCCTTGATTGAGTTCGGGAACTACGATTGCTTTTACCTTCGATGCGAGCGAACGGATATATTTTTCCGGGAAAGGCCAAACAACAATCAATCGAAGGTGTCCGACTTTCAATCCTTCTTTCCGCGCCTGCTCAATTGCAGGAATTGCCGTTCGTGAAGTTATTCCATACGTAACAACAACAATTTCTGCATCTTCGATTTGGTCTTCGCGGTAATCAGCAATCTTTTCTTCGTTGAGTTTGATTTTATCAATGAGACGGGGAATCAACTTTTCCTGCGTTGCTACAGTCATGCTCGGATAGCCGCGTTCATCATGCGTTAATCCCGTAACGTGAATATTGTATCCGTCTCCTGCTTTCACCATGGGCGGAACCATTTCGCCATTTGCATGATACAGCATGTAATTCTCTTTTGCGCCTTCATAAAATCTGCGCGGAAGAATTTCAATTTCATCTGCCGGAGGAATCATCACACGTTCAATCATGTGTCCGACACATTCATCCATCATAAACATGACCGGCACGCGGAATTGTTCAGAAAGATTGAACGCTTTGATTGTCAAATCAAAACATTCCTGTGGTGAGTTCGGCGAAAGAGCAATGATACTGTAATCGCCATGCGAACCCCAACGCGCCTGCATCATGTCGCCTTGCGCCGGTTGCGTCGGCAGTCCGGTTGATGGACCCGCGCGCTGAACATCAACAAACACGCACGGAGTCTCCGTCATCGCTGCATAGCCGATGTGTTCCATCATGAGAGAAAATCCGGGACCGCTTGTTACCGTCATCGCTTTCTTGCCGCCCCAGACCGCGCCTTGTATCGCGATAGAAGAAGCAATCTCATCTTCCATTTGAATAAAAATCCCGCCGATGTGCGGAAAGCGTTCAGCGATTCGTTCCACAACTTCCGTCGAAGGTGTGATGGGATAACCGGCGACAAATCTGCAACCTGCCGCGAGCGCACCTTCACTGCACGCATGGTCGCCATCAATAAAATGCGCGCCTGTCAGCACGCCTTTCGGGTCTGCCTTCATGCTGCTTTCGCCCCTTTCTTGTTGAACATAAATCCGTAAATCGCAAAGTCGGGACACATCAAGCCGCAGATATTGCAACCGTTGCACAACTCTTCTGAAATCAGAATTGGCGGGTGATAGCCCTTCTTGTTGTATTGTTTCGAAAGTTCCAGCGCATCAGTCGGACAAAACTCGACGCAGAAGCTACAGCCCTTGCATCGCTCCGCCGTAATGACAATTGTTCCTTTGGGTTTCTTTTCTTTTTTCGTTTCAGCCATTGTAATGATAATTTTTCGCTCTGATTCTATCATATATCTTGCCAGAAATTAGAGTCATATTTGCCTGATAGAACAACTCACTCAATCACAAATATCAGATTTGAAAAACCCTGTTTGATTTCTTCTTAGATTTGAATTATGTGGTCATTAGCGTGGTAACGACTTCATTGGATTTCACTTCTTTTTCCGTTAATTTGTTCTCGTTCATCTCATAGTTTTACATCAGTACATGATCACATATAAACAATCATTCACGTTCTCTGCTATCATCCTTTTCCTGACGGTTTTGATTTCGTTGGAGGCGATGAGTCAATTCCGCATTGATACGCTCGCCAAAGCCCCGGACATTGGATTTCCGGTTTGCATCGCGTTCCCACCCGATGGAAGCAACCGCGTGTTCTTCACCGAAAAAAATACAGGCAAAGTTCGCATCATCAGAAATGATTCGTTGCTCGCAACTCCGTTCCTCACCGCTTCTGTGACAGGAACCGGCGAACAAGGATTACTCGGAATTACTTTCCATCCTCAATATCCTGACTCACCGTTCATTTATATTTATTATACACGAAGCGGTGACCGCGCAAATCTTCTTATCCGGTATGAAGACCAAAACGGTATCGGTGTTAATCCTGTAACGCTCTTGGTCGTTTTACGACAGAACGGCGCAAGCAATCACAATGGAGGAAATATTCATTTTGGCCCTGATGGGAAATTGTATGTTACTATTGGTGAGTATGCTGAAAATACTAACTCGCAGGATACAAGCAACGGAAACAAACGCGGAAAAATACATCGCTTTAATCCTGACGGAAGTATTCCTTCCGACAATCCGTTTCCCGGCAACTCCATCTTTGCGTATGGGTGCAGAAACAGTTTCGATTTTTCGTTTGATGAACTAACCGGCAAAATGTACGCATCGGAAAACGGTCCGTCATGTGATGATGAAGTAAATCATATCGTGAGCGGCGGAAATTATGGTTGGCCCGTTGAGGGAAATTGTTCATACAGTAACGACCCGCAGTACAAACGTCCGATGTATTATTGGTCTTCGGGACTTCCCGCCGTTACAGGAATTGCTGTGTATCGAGGCAACGCGTTTCCTGATCTCTATGGAAAACTCTTTGTTGCAGGAAATAACTCACCGGGGATTGTTTATCAATTCAATCTGGCTGCAACCGGAGATTCGATTACCGGCGCGCCGACCACATTTCTGAATTATGGTTCGGGAATAACTGATATTGAAATAGGACCGGACGGATTTATTTATTTGTCGAACGGCACGTACGGCGGCGCGAGTCGAATACTGAGATTACGTCCGAATATTTCTGTTCCTCCGATTCCTACTCAGGTTTCTCCTCCAAACAATTCCATCAGCCAACCAAGACGACCGACAGTTGTTTGGCGAAAAGCAATCGATGCAACTTCGTACTATCTTCAACTCTCAACCGATTCTTTATTTTCATCGCTTGTGTTTAATGATTCAACTCTCACCGATACAACAAAACTGATGAGTCCGCTTTCGTACAACACGAAATATTTTTGGAAGGTGAAGGCAAAGAACTCTCTCGGAACAAGCGCGTTCTCCTCTGTCTGGAATTTCACAACAGTGGTTGCAACACCGCAAGCGCCAACTCTCGAATCACCGGAAAACAATTCAACACATACAACTACCACAGTACCATTACGATGGCGTATCTCTCCCACAACTGAAACGTATCAGATTCAAATTTCGTCCGATTCGTTATTCACATCGCTCGTTGTTGATTCTTCATCAATCGCGGATACAATGCTGACGTTCACATCCGCTTCTCACTACGCATCATATTTCTGGAGAGTTCGTGCAACGAACGTCGGAGGAACAAGCGGCTATTCCCAGACATGGAAGTTTTCTATTGTTGATTACGTCACGGCATCCATCTTCGTCAATAACCGGTGGAATCTTCTTTCCGTTCCGGTGCAGGTTCCCGACAAACGAAAGCAAAACTTATTTCCTGATGCTTCTTCTCAGGCATTCACGTTCGTTCCTTTGACCGGTTACGTCACGGAGGATTCACTCGAAAACGGAATCGGATATTGGCTGAAGTTTGATTCAACGGAAACAGTTTCACTGCTCGGTGGCGCACTCTCGGTAGATACGCTCGAAGTGAACGA
>JACPVN010000286.1 GCA_016191715.1 Ignavibacteriota bacterium
CTCTTACAGTAATTGTAAAGCGGGATAAACTGCTGTCCCTTGTATCAGGCATTGTCACATTTACATCGCCAGAGAGAACGACCGCGTTCGCGCCGCTTCCTGAAACTGATACAAGAACTCGTGAACCTTCTGCCGGGGGATTACCATTCGCATCGCGAACTGTAAAACCAAACGTCGTAGAACCTGCACCTATTATTTCAAATCCCGGTTGGGGTCCACCTCCTATCATCACCTGACCGGAGTATGTTACTTGCTCACTCAGAACCACAAACGATCCTGATATTCCTCTTGCAGAAACAGAAACGGTCGCGTTTCCGCCAGCAGGAATAGGATTTCCTCCGTACCATTCTGCTGTAGCGATACCAAACGCATCTGTCCATGCTCTATTCTGAATGACACCAGCATCCGATGTAAAGAATACTAACGTACTCTCTGGAACCGGATTTCCATACTGGTCACCAATCTGTGCTTTCATATCTGAAATCTTTTGAATAATCAGTGTAGCACCCGGGAAATTGACTTTACTTCCTGAAAGGTCTGGACGGGTTAGCATCAATGTCATGTGCGAAAGTGAGGCACTTCCACCGACAATAGTAATCTCGGCAGGTAACGAAGTAATTGGAGTCGTTGCCACATTTGCAGATACCTGAGCAGTCCCAACAACGGTGTCGCTTCTGAATGTGACAGAAACCTGACCAGAGGAATTCGTCCGACCTGTATCGGGAGTCAGAACACCTGCAACGCCGGAATTCAGGAATGCGATTTTCACTCCCGACAACGAAAGCGGAAGACCGGAACTATCAAGTATCTGATAAGTGAGTGTGCTTGTTTCAGTCCCACCGACATCGCGAACTGTTAACTCACTCTCTGTCATTGAAAGTAATTCTATTCCAGCAATTGATTCAGGTGTTGGTATTGGGACTGTTGGCGGTTCGACAACTCCAACAAATGACCTGACAGTTGTTCCACTTACTCCGCTGACAGTAATTGTTGCAGTAAACGGACCTGTATTGAAATCAGGTGCATCCTCAAGATTTAACCTGAAATCAACAGCAAAGTTTGTCCAGAACGGTGATTGAGTGTCCGGCAATTTATCTGAAGGATAAATTCTTGACACTTTGAGCGAAACATCACCATCAATTGTTATTGTGATTTCGTTCCCGTTTGAAATCGGATTTTCATTCACATCATAAACCCTGAAGTTCGCTGTGAAATCTGTTGTATTATCCGGATTGAAACTCAAGCTATCAATAATCGGATGACCGGAGAATAACACTCGTGTACTATCGGTAACGACAATACCATTCTCCCCGACTGTTTGTGCGGTAACCCACCCAAATCCATCAGAAGAACGCGGATTTCCTGAATAAAGAATCACATTCGCCATACCACGATTATCGGTAAAACCCGTATTTGTGGTAATTACTCCAATGGATGACGTAAAGTAAATTGCTGTTCCTTCAGGAACCGGATTAGCGTATTTATCTCCAACTATTGCAAGAATGGTATCAGCCACACCGGCAATGTGCCAGCCGGGAACATTGAGTCTGCTTGCTGCTACAGTCAGATGGGCTTGATCTGGCGGACCTGCATGAATAAGCACTCGCATAGGAGAGGACATGATAGTCCCCGAAGGACCAATCACTATTGCCATAACCTGAACTGAACCAGAAACCGTTCCGGAATGGATAACACTTGTAATTCTTCCCGTCTGCGGGTCAGAATACCCCGAATCAGGAGAGATAAACGCGCCGCCAAGCGATGGCATTACGGTAAACCGTACAAGGTATGATGAATCAACCGGTACACCGAGTGAGTCACGGATTTCGAATATCATGGTTGAAGTTTCTGTACCGCCGGTGCCTGTAACTTGTATTTCGTTTTCACTTGTTGATATTAAAGCAATTGAGCCGGGAAGTCGTGTTCTTCCTCCGCCGGTTGCTAACAACGTACCGCTTGTTGTTTGATGTGCTATTCCATTGGGACCCGAAACGGCAATCGAAAGATTCAGTGTCCGTTCTTTTGTTGAGAACGTTGAAGTATCTCTTACAGTAATTGTAAAGCGGGATAAACTGCTGTCCCTTGTATCAGGCATTGTCACATTTACATCGCCAGAGAGAACGACCGCGTTCGCGCCGCTTCCTGAA
>JACPVN010000287.1 GCA_016191715.1 Ignavibacteriota bacterium
AACAGATTGATTCGATGATGTAACAATCGAAACATTCGGAAGTGCATTAACAGTAATTGTAGCAGTCGCGCTTTCCGTTGCAGTTTCATTTGAAGAGATGTACGCCGGATTCGGAACAGATTGGTTCAAGCCCAATGTCGGATACGGAGAAGTCACATTTGTTTGATATGTGATAACATTGTTCTCACTTCCTGAAGCGAGCGTTCCGATTGTCCAGACTAAAATTCCACCTGTCGAATCAGTCAAAGGATATGAAGATGAACCTCCAACGTATGTTTGTCCTGTCGGAAGTGTATCGCGAATGACAGTTCCTGTGGCTGATGATGTTCCTGAGTTCCCGTAAGTAATTGTGTATGTAACTTGCGCACCGGGAGACACTGTTGACGGACTCGGAGAATGAGTAATATCAATGACAGGGTTCAATACAGTATGTGTGATTACATTACTCTCAACTCCGGAAGGGATTTCAGTTGCATACAGAGTTCCAAAGTCAGTTAACTCAGTATTTCCCGAATATGGTGATGTGACCGTTACATTAATAGTTCTCGTACCTGAACCTTCAGCTGCAATAGTTCCAACACTCCACGTTACCGTTCTATTTGCCGGATTATACGTTCCACCATTCGATGCTGACACAAAGTTCAATCCTTCAGGTAACGTATCAACTATAACCGCGCTGTTCAGTGGAAGTGAACCGGTGTTTTGATACGCAAGTGTATAGGTGAAAGCCTGACCCGGTGTTAATGTTCCAAGTACGGAAGCTGTTAATGATAAAGCGGCATTCGTTCTTGTTACAGTAACGGGCGCGGCATTGAGAGCCGGAACGTACGTCGCGCTACCTGTTGCAGAAAAATTACTTGAGAATGTTCCGACCGTTGTTCCAGCCGTAACATTGAATGATAACGTTCTCGAACTTCCTGCGGGAATTGTTGTTGCAGGAAATGTCCATGTAATTGTTCCTGTTGAACCGTTCGTCGGACTTGTCGTGGGAGAAAGTGTTCCGCCTGAATTAGAGACGTAAGTAAATCCTGTTGGTAAAATATCTGAGATGCTTGATAATGTAACAGCGACAGTTGCTTCATTCGTGACAGTGATTGTATAGACAACATTTCGTTGTGCAGTGTTGCCGCTTGCGTCAACGGTTGATGGAGTCACTGTGGCGCTCAGGAATGGTGAAGGAGAAGTTCCGCAACTGTTGTTGAATAATGTTTTTACCTGAACGAAACCTGTTACAGTTTGATTGTAAGAATCAGCAATATCTCCATACTGTCCGACAGCATAAAATTTGATGATGTATTGTCCCTGCGGAAGAGTAGAAGTATTCCACGTCGTGGTTGCATAGGAACCGAGTTGAGGAGCCGTTCCTGCACCGATTAATGTCCATGATGAGCCGACATCATCTGCAAGTCCGTCAGCGTCAGTATCGTACCAGTAATAAAAATCTTTTGTTGTGAGTGTGTTTGCAACTGTATTTCCACCGACTAATTTTGCCGGCGCTAAATACGTAGCAGTCAAAGTTGGTGTCGGGCAGGCAGTGATGGAAACGCCGGTTATAACAACTTCCGGAACAATGATAGTTGAATCAAATGTCATCGGGTCGCTTCCCGGAGCGGGTAAATCATTACTTACATTAAAAATTCCGTTGTACGATGCATCTTTTTTATATGGCTCGCTTGGATTTGCACCTGTTACGGGAGTCAACATAAATAATGTTGAGGAAGTCATTGTCGGTCCGCCGTATGCACTCGCATTAAGCATCGAAAGAGGGAACTGAAAGTCCATAACAAAATTTTCGTCAGTTGCAGTCTTGTCAATAACTCGGGACGTACCGTAGTCATACACGAGTGTTCTTCTCCCAAGTGGCCATGGATTTGAAGTAATAAGATTACCACTTCCGTCATATTGTTTCAACTGTCCCGTGTTCGGTCCGCTTGTGTACGGTTGTGTTGCATACACTTCACCGAGAACATAAACTCCGTCACGTGCCGGATCAACAGAGTGTGATTTTGTATTTCGCGAATAAATAACTCTGATGACATCGAAGGGAGTAGAAGGACTGCCGCTACTTCCATCCATTAACACACCGAAATCATCCCAACCATCTCCCGTTAAATCCATAGTCATGTGCCAGACGGATGCATACATAGGGTCGGTGTTTTGTGAAGCGGCTCCGCCTGAATATGTAGTAGGACTTGACTCGAGTCTCATCCGAACAAAGATTGTTGTTCCGTTAGAAGCAATAAACACTGAAGGAATGACTGTATCAGGCATACCTGAAGCAAAATTCATATATCCTTGTGGCTCAGCGCCACCATCGGAAGGATCCTGAATACGCGGGTCTTTCACGCCGACATTATTTATTTTTATCGGTCGAAAGGCGAACTCAGAGGGCCATGGAACCGGACTAAAACTTTGTCCGAAGAGAACTGAAGTGAATGTGAATAACAGTATTCCGAAAAAGAATACTCGGTGAAGACGGACAGCGGTAACGTCTTTCATATTAATTCCTTTAAATTGTTGACTGCTGAGTAAAGAATAAGAACAAATTAATGATAATCAAATTCTCAAATTAAACTTATTATTTAGCCATTGAAAAAATAGTTTTTTGAGAAAGTACGATGTGAGAGACTCAAAGAAGATGCCAAAAAAAACCAAGAAAACGAAATCATTATAGGAATTATTCCTGTATTAAATCAAATAGTTTTTCTATTATGAGACAAAGCGCATCAATGTGAGACGTTTTACCAAAACGAACAATGCTCTTTTTTTGACTTATTAAGAAGAATGATTCAATAAAGGTGTTATTTCTTAAAAAGATATTCTATGCAATGTGGGTTTCGATTTCAATCTGTTTTACTATGGTTTTGTTTGACGATAAACTTTTTAGAACAGACTCATTACTCCTTTTTTTTGAAAATACCACTTTCATTCTCCTTAGTGAGGGGGACTTCATGAGTGTTTTTTTTGAAAGTTCCTATAAAGAAAACCCCGGAAAAATAATCCGGGGTCTTTGTCAAACAGCAATGTTGAAAAGTTTATTGACTATTAGGACATGTGTCCATCAGATATTCTTATCTTAAAAGCATCATTTTTTTCGTGCTCACGAACGATTGACCACTAAGTCTGTCATCATCACTCTCGGACGAAACGGTAACGACAATCTTATAGAAGTACACACCCGATGCGAGGTTCGAACCGTCAAATTCAAACGTTTGGATTCCCGCATCCATTTCTTCCTGATTAAATGGCGTTGCGATTTCTTTGCCAAGTAAGTCATACACTTTTATTGTTACGATAGAATTAGCAGGTAAATCAAACGAGATCGTGGTTGACGGATTAAATGGATCCGGGTAGTTCTGATGCAACACAAATTGTTTTGGAAGCAAATCATCAAGCCCCGTCAAAGCAGGTTCTTCAATTTGTGTTGCAGGCGTTGCACCCGGATTAGCCCGCAGGAAATCAACGTCGGTAACTGAGCGAACACCTTTTGCGCGTGTTCTCAAGGCAAACGAGTTCGTATCGAGTGGTCCATTGAACGCAAAATTTAATTTTCTTACCGTCGTATCCATATTCATATAGAGTGATGAATCGGCAAAGTCTTTCCAGAATGTCATTAATGTATCTGCCCGCTTGGCGATATCTTTAATCATCAAGCCGCTGAGCGGATTATTATTTTCCTGAAATACTAATTCTCCGAATCCATATGGAGTCATATTGACATTGCTTGCCCAGATGTTAAACTTCAACGCAAGTAGTTCAGCAAAGAGTCGGTTATTGAATTTACTTGGCGATATTTTTTTCAATTTTCCTACTATTGCACCTGCGCGTGGTCCGTTCGTAAATCCACGGGGTGAGCCAGTGTGCAGTCCTATTTTATCAATTAAGGAACTTTGGAAGTCACCTGACTTACGAATATCAACCCAAGCATATTTCCGGGAATTCTCTGATGATGGAACACCGACTTGAAGTCCATAAGAAATAATTTGACCATTGCTCATCACTTCGTCTCGTACGTTTGCGTTGTTCGGCATCGGAAGTGTTGAGGCAAAGAACGATGCCCACATCGGTCCCTCGCTTCGCTTCTTTGATGTGTTTGTATCATTCCACAGCCACCACCATTTTTCGATTCTGATACGGCATGGTGTAACCGCTGAGAATCCTGAGATAACTACAACCTGACCAGTATCAATAACGGGTCCATAGAATTTATAATCCTGAGCGTTCTGCCCTAAATCAACCATTTCTTCAAAAGGTGAGTATGTCGTAAACTGCGTAACCACATTGTTGAACTCAACATATAATCCGTTGGCTTTTCTTCCTGTATTATTCTGGAAGTTGAAGGAGAACGTAAAGCCGTTGCATTTCTTCCGGCTGACAGCTTTCTTTTGTATCAAATCTATTGGTGTGAATGTCCGATAACTGCCGGTATCGGAGAATACAAAATTGGCAAAATCGTATCCAAATAAATCTGCGCCGATGGCAATGCTCACATCATAGCTGCCGGTGACAGGCGATTTCGTAGCCCAGCCGGACGGCAGGCTTTCCATAATTGAATAATCATCAAGCGAAACGTTTGTGAAGAGATAGGTTCCGTTTGGTTGCGTCATTGTCAACTGATTGTTGGTCGGATTTGTTGCACTTGCATTCATTCTGATTCCACCGATTCCAACTTCGTTCGGGTCACGTACTCCGTTCCGATTCACATCATAAAAAACTAAACCACTGATTGTTGCACCTGTAACTGTGAAGGGGAGTGAATTTGAAATTCCGCCACCAGGTGCAGGAGTAAATACAGAAACATTTTTTGACCCAACATTAACTAAATCAGTTTCCGGAACATCAACGAGCAACTGAGTAGGGCTGACGTAAGTCGTTAGTCTGTCGGAACCATTAAACCTGACGACAGATGTTGGTCTGAAGTTTTCGCCACTGACGATCATGGTAAACGCAGGGTAACCAACTCGCTTTGTTGCAGGTGAAATAATTGTCAACACAGGCGTTGTAAGAATTCTGAAGGTGTTTGTTGCACTCGTAGCGGTGTTGCTGGCTCCATCAGTTGCTGTTGCAGAAAGTTGATGATACCCTTCAGTAAGTACGCCGCTTGGATAACTCCACAGTCCCGTAACATCTTGTGTGAATGTTGTATCAAGAACTCCATCGAGATAAACTTTTACCGTTGTGTTAGGATCGGCAGTACCGGAAAGAGTCGGTGTGTTGCTATTGGTCGTACTGCCATCCGGTGGTGTGACAACAGAGACAGATGGTAATACATTATCAATAGAAAATGTATGTGTTGCTGAAGTTGCCATATTACCTGCCGCGTCGGTCGCTGTTGCGTATGCAGTATGCGTACCTTGGGCGAGCACAGGACTCACTCGGCTCCACGCTCCGGTTCCATTTTGAGTAAATGTCGTGATGAGTGAATCATCTAAATAAACTCTGACTGTTGTTGCAGGTTCTGCTGTTCCTGTTAACGTTGGGGTAACCGTAGTTAAGGTTGAACCATCTGCCGGTGTTACGATAGTAACGTATGGTAATGTTGTATCAATAGTGAATGTACTTGTTGCTGTTGCAGTATTACCTGTTGCATCTGTTGCAACTGCTGAAGATGTGTGCGGACCCTCTGCTAACGGTGCCGGAGGATTGTAATTCCATAAACCGTTCACGGGGATGTTAAACGTGTCAACCGGAACTCCATCAAGCGAAAGCACAACCGTACATCCGGGTTCTGATGTGCCATTGATTGGAGGTTGTGTGTTACTTGTGGTACTGCCATTTGCCGGAGTTGTGATTGTAACTGCCGGTGCGTTTGCATCAACGGTAAAATTATTTACCGCAGAATTGTTTTGATTGTTTGCTGCATCCCTGCCTGTTGCAGATACTGTATGTGGACCATCAGATAACACAGGACAACGATCTGTTGACCATACTCCTCCGACCGCAATCATGCTGTCAATCGGTACTCCATCAACATAGACGACGACCAACGCATTGGGTTCTGCCAATCCGCTGATAGGAGGTGTATTATCACTTGTTACGGAATTGTCGGCTGGCGATGCTACAGTAATTGAAGGTGGAATCGTATCAACCACAATTGGTTTCGTGGTTGTGCCTATATTTCCGGCCGGGTCTGTTGCTGTCACTGAAATTGTGTGCGGACCTTCAGGAAGCGTTCCGGTGTAATCTGAAATCCAGTTGACATTGTTTCCTAATTGAATTGTATCAACCGGAACACCATCAATCGAAATTACTAATCGGGTGAATGTTTCAGCAGTACCGCCAATCCCAGATAGAACAGGATTGTTCAGATATGTCGTTGCAGGATTAGTAATGACAACTGTCGGTGCGATGGTATCAACAGTAAATAGGTTGCTCGTTGTTGCTGTTAATCCATTGGCATTGGTCGCCAACGCTGTTACTGTATGTGGTCCATCAATTAATGGAGAAGTAACGGTTGTGGACCAATTCCCGTTTCCGTCTGCTGTTACTGTATCAAACGGAACACCATCCATTGAAACAATGACAGGAAGATTCGGATCCGTTGTTCCGGAAACGGTCGGAGTGTTATCATTCGTCGAACTTGCATTTGCCGGAGTTGAAATTGCAACCGGCGGCGGCAGTGTGTTGATGGTGAATGTGTTTGTGTTTGAGAAGCCGGAAGTATTATCAGCCGCATCTGTTGATGTAGCTTTGATTGTGTGACTTCCCTGAGCAAGAGCCGCGCTGACCTTGCTGAAGTTTCCTGATCCGTTTGCAGTTGTCGAATCAACTAAAACTCCGTCAACATAAAGACGGACTTTGCTGTTTGCTTCTGCAGTACCTGTGAAAGTCGGAGTAGTTGTTGTAACAATACTTCCGTTTGCAGGTAAGATGACAACCGGCGCATTAGGTGCGAATGTGTCAATGGTAAAGGTATTTGTGTTCGAGAACCCTGAAGTATTACCAATGGCATCGGTTGATGTTGCTGTAATCGTATGACTTCCCTGTGCTAATGTCGCGCTGACTTTATTAAAGTTTCCTGAACCATCTGCTGTAGTTGAATCAACCAACAGACCATCAACATACAGTCGGACTTTGCTGTTCGCTTCTGCAGTTCCGATGAACGTCGGTGTTGTTGTTGTAATCGTACTGCCATCAGCGGGAGAAAGAACAACCGGTGCGCTCGGCGCTTGTGTATCAATCGTGAACGTATTTGTGTTCGAGAATCCGGAAGTGTTTCCTGCAGCATCTGTTGATGTCGCTTTGATAGTATGACTACCTTGTGCCAATGTTGCACTAACTTTGCTGAAATTCCCTGAACCGTCTGCTGTTGCTGAATCAACCAACACACCATCAACATACAACCGGACTTTGGTGTTCGCTTCTGCAGTTCCGGTGAATGTCGGTGTCGTGGTTGTTACAACGCTTCCGTCTGCGGGAAGAATGACAACCGGAGCGTTCGGCGCACTTGTATCAATTGTAAAAGTATTGATGTTTGAGAAACCGGATGTATTTTCTGCCGCATCGGTTGACGTTACTTTGATTGTATGACTTCCCTGAGCCAACGCCGCGCTCACTTTACTAAAGTTTCCTGAACCGTTTGCTGTCGTTGAATCAACTAACACTCCATCAACATACAACCGAACTTTACTATTTGCTTCCGCTGTTCCTGTAAATGTCGGTGTCGTAGTTGCAACGGCGCTTCCATCAGCAGGTAAAATAACAACAGGTGCGTTTGGTGCGACAGTATCAATCGTAAATGTATTTGTGTTCGAGAAGCCGGAAGTATTTCCTGCCGCATCGGTTGATGTTGCTTTGATGGTATGACTTCCTTGTGCAAGAGCCGAACTGATTTTTCTAAAGTTTCCCGAACCATCAGCTGTTGTTGAATCAACAAGAACACCGTCAACATAGAGTCGAACGTTGCTGTTCGCTTCTGCTGTGCCGGTAATTGTCGGTGTTGTCGTGGTAACGATACTTCCATCAGCAGGAAGAATCACGACGGGCGCGTTTGGTGCGACAGTATCAATCGTAAATGTATTTGTGTTCGAGAACCCGGATGTGTTTCCAGCCGCATCGGTTGATGTTGCTTTGATTGTGTGACTTCCTTGTGCCAATGCCGCGCTGACTTTGCTGAAGTTTCCTGAACCATTTGCAGTTGTCGAATCAACCAAGACACCATCAACATAAAGACGGACGTTGCTGTTTGCTTCCGCTGTTCCTGTGAATGTCGGTGTTGTTGTGGTGATGATACTTCCATCAGCAGGCAAAATGACAACGGGGGCATTTGGTGCAATCGAATCTATAGTAAATGTGTTTGTGTTCGAGAAACCGGATGTATTTCCTGCCGCATCGGTTGATGTTGCTTTGATGGTATGACTTCCTTGTGCAAGAGCCGAACTGATTTTTCTAAAGTTTCCCGAACCATCAGCTGTT
>JACPVN010000288.1 GCA_016191715.1 Ignavibacteriota bacterium
CGGTACGAACCTTCGACAAATTCATTCAAGCGATATTACAATGACCCGTCTCAACCGAAAAGTCTCGGTAAGGATGATATTCGTGTTATTCACCATGACAAAACAGGGGTGCTTTGGATTGGTACAGCAGGCGGCGGTTTGAATAAGCACGAACAGTCAACGGATAACTTTACCCGATTTACAGTGAACGAAGGTCTGCCGGATAATCGTATCTATGGAATTCTTGAAGACGACCATGGAAATCTTTGGATAAGCACACATAATGGGTTGTGTAAATTTAACACGAGAACATATCAATGCAGAAATTATTCTGAGAGCGACGGTTTACAGGCATCAGAGTTTAACACTGGTGCATATTTCAAAAACAAAAACGGTGTGATGTATTTTGGAGGCGCTTCGAGTTTCAATATTTTTCATCCTGATAGTATTCAGGATAATCCGTTTATTCCGCCGGTCGTGATTACAAGTTTGAAAATCTTTGATGAAGAAATTCCGTTTGAAAATTCAGGAATCGAATTATCGTATTTTCAGAATTACATCAGTTTGGAATACTCTGCTTTGAGTTACCTGCTAGGTGAGGAAAACAAATACGCTTATTTCATGGAAGGATTTGACCGTAACTGGCATGAAGTCGGAACGAATAGATATGCGAACTACTCGCATCTTGACCCGGGAGAATATACCTTCAAAGTGATTGCATCGAACAGTGATGGCGTGTGGAATACGAACGGTGCCTCACTTCGGATTACCATCATCCCGCCTTTCTGGATGACAACATGGTTTCGAGTCAGTGTTGTGCTGTTCATATTATCGGTTGGTCCAATCATTTATTACCGGAGAGTTACAACGCTGAAAAAAGAGAGGGCGCTTCAAGAGGAATTCTCGCGTCAACTTCTCGACAATGTTGAAGGCGAACGAAAAAGAATTGCAGGCGAAATTCACGACAGTTTAGGTCAGAATCTTCTCGTAGTGAAAAACGTCTTAGAAACCGGTTTAGAGACGACAGAAAATGTCGAAAGAACCAAACGTACAATAGAAAATGCAGTGAATATTGTTGGTCAAACTATTCAGGATGCACGCACCCTCTCATACACGTTGCACCCGTTAATGCTGGAAGAACTTGGGTTGACGACCGCTCTGCAGTACTTACTGCGCAAAACCTGTGAAACATTTGCCATCCAATATACAAGCAATGTTGAAGATATTGACGGACTATTTTCTACTGAAGCAGAAGTTCATATCTTTCGCTTAGTGCAGGAGTGTTTGAATAATGTTGTGAAACATTCCGGAGCAACAACCGCAACTCTGACAGTCAAACGACAAAAAGAGATCGTAGAACTGTTGTTATCCGACAACGGTAAAGGATTTGATGCGACAAAATCCGGTGTCCATCGAGGGAACGTTGGTGGTTTCGGACAGAAGAACATGAAAGAACGAACTCGTTTGATTGGGGCTGAAATAAATGTTACATCAATCATTAGTGGCGGAACTACCGTTTCAGTTCGATGTCCGCTAAAGGAGACAGTACAGAATGGATAAACTCGTTACAATTGTCATCGCAGATGACCATCCGTTATTTCGTGCGGGCGTACGGCAAACGATTGAGTCCGATACTTCGATTCAACTGGTCGGTGAGGCGGGAACAGGCGCGGAAGCATTACGTTTGATTCGCGAACGGTTGCCTCAAGTTGCTTTACTTGATATGAGAATGCCGGAGATGACGGGATTAGCAGTCGCGAAGGAATTGTACAAAAGTAATTCAACAGTAGAAATAATTTTTTTAACAATGCACGACGAAGAAGAATGGTTCGAGAAAGCGATGGATGTTGGAGTGAAGGGATATTTGCTGAAAGACAGTTTACCTTCAGATATTCTTCAGGGAATTCATACCGTGGCAAAAGGGAGATATTACATCAGTCCGAAACTTTCCGGCGCGATGATGCAACGCAAACAGGAATCAAAATCATTGATTGAGGATTTTCCTGACATAGAAAAATTAACGGAAACGGAACGAACAGTTCTTCGCATGGTTGGTGAAAGCAAATCGAGCAAAGAAATTGCTGACGAACTGTTTATCTCGTCTCGAACAGTTGATAATCATCGCTTCCATATCGCAGAGAAACTTGGAATCAAGGGACGGTATAAACTGCTTCGTTTTGCTATGGAGAATAGAAAAATGTTTTAACTCAGATGGACTCCACCCGCAGGTGGAGTCCATCGTCTCTCCTTCCTCAAAATGAGTAATTTTACTCATATCAAAAATGTAATTTTACTTATGTTCCTGCCTTTCGTTTCTTGGTATCTTGTACCAACAATTTATGAGAAACACAATGAAAATATTAATTGTTGAAGACAACATGAGTATGTACGAAAATATCGCCAAGACGGTGAACACTGCAGGCAATGAAGTTTCATTTTGCTCAACCAGTTCTGAAGTGTTGCAAGCGTATGAACGTTGGCATCCTGATGTTGTCATTATGGATATTCGCATCAAGCCGCTCAACGGCATCAAGACAACAAAAATGCTGAGAGAACTTTACCCGAATGTGAAAATTATCATGCTGACAAGCTATGATGAGCCGGAGTACAGAAATGCAGCGCGTGAAGCCGGCGCGAACGGTTACGTGCTGAAGGATAATCCTCCTCATCTTCAA
>JACPVN010000289.1 GCA_016191715.1 Ignavibacteriota bacterium
TATTACTTTTTACCAACTGGTTAACTGCTTTGTAAATTTCAGTAAGCAATTTACCGTGTGACTCGTTCAAATCTGCTATCCCGCCAATATGCTCTCTTGGCACAATCAAAATATGAATATCTGCGGATGGGTTGATATCCGGAAAAGCACTGATTTGATGAATACGATGTTTGATAAAAAAGGATTGCATACCGGTGCACCGCGCGGATTCACCAACGGAATCGGACAAATTGTGAACAAACAGAAAAAAGTTCCGCCAAGCAAACATAACAACAGGTTGATGGCAGAAGTGCTTGCTCTGAAATTCAATATCGCGGCAAGCGCATTACAAGTCACTCCGAAGGGATTCGGTGAGCTTGTATATGAAGAAGTGGACAATCCGCTCACCGGTCTGATGATTAAACAAATCGGATTGAGAGCAGATACGTTCCTGACATACTGGAAAAATGTAGATACTTCTGTTTTTTACAATCTCGATACAACGATTCGAAAAATTAATCTCGCGTTCAATGGCGATATTGATTCAACTTCATTTGCCGTCAGAACAACTTTGAAAGGATACCGATCAGTAGCAGATGTTCCGTTCTTACGACCGAACCCTGGCGTTGAGCCAGTAATATTTGCTGACGACCGTTCAATGGAAGCAATTTTCTCCAGCGAGATACCGGACGTTTTTGCTCTGCACCAGAATTATCCGAATCCGTTCAACCCGACAACAACATTGTCCTTTGACTTGCCGACCACCGGCTATGTAAATCTAACTATCTATGATATGTTAGGAAAAGAAGTCAACATTTTACTACAGAATGAATTGATGGATGCCGGCGCTCAATATTATGAGTTTGACGCATCATCACTTCCTTCCGGGATATACTATTATCGTATCAATGTTACGGCTTTGTCTGAAGACGATGAATATTCCGGCGAAAGAAATTTTGTCAGCACGAAGAAGATGATGCTGATACGATAATACCAAATGCATCCCAGGTAACATCCGATACGATTTTCGAAGCCGGTTCATATGAACCGGTTTTTTTTATCGTTTTCTCTCGTCTCATTATGAAAAACATTCTCAAAACGAACAAGAATTAAATTTAACATTAAGATAATTATACTCTAAACAGATAAGAAAAACCAATTTTCTCTGGCATCTTCTTTGACTGATGTAACCTGAAGTTTGAGATAGTATTATTTTTTAGTTTGATTGTCAAAAGGAATTTGATAGTACTTCTTTTCTTCCTATTTTATTCAGCCGCAGTCATTTTAAGCAGTTACGGTTTACAATTTTGAACCTGTATTCAAATATGAATTTATTTATTGAAAGGGTTTATTATGGGTACGTCTCTGCGCAGGATAACTGCGTCGTTTCATTCCATATTCTCATCTCATATTCAAAGTTTGATATCTGAAGGACTTATCCGTCGAGTCGGATTTTTCCTTTTCGTTGTTGTTGCATTATTTGGCTCATTTGCTAATGCACAGATCTATAACAATTTCACTTCTGTTTTCACACAGAATCAGAAGGGAAATATCGTTTTTGTCGGCAATGCGTTGATGACTTGTCCATCGGGTGGCAATTGTTCTAAGGCACAAGGCGGGGCATCTGATCAAAACAATAATTATTCGATGATTCAGATTGATGTTGATGGAGATGGAACAACAATAAATTCGAGTACTGCCGATTTCACGATTCCCACCGGCGGTTCGGTTCTTTGGGCGGGATTATACTGGGGTGCAGTCTCAAGCAGTTCATCAAGAAATCAGGTAAAGTTTGCAACACCTGTTGCAGGTTATACAACCATCACGGGAACAGTGGGTGCGACGAGTTATGGCTATCAGGGATTTGCCGATGTAACAACGAGAGTTCAACAAGGTGGTTCGGGAACATACAAGGTCGGAAATGTTCAGGCGAACACTGGAACAAATAAATGGGCAGGATGGACGTTAGTCATCGTCGTTCAGGACCCGACACAAAAACTTCGTAACCTTAATGTGTACAATGGTCTTGCGCTCGTTAGCCAATCAAATCAATCGGTAACGTTTACAATTTCCGGATTTAAAACACCATTGTCCGGACCTGTCAACACACAACTTGGTATCGTTGCTTATGATGGAGACAAAGGATTTACCGGAGATAAATTAAACTTAAATTCTACTGTTGTAACAAACACAATAAATACTAGCACCGATTTTTTCAATAGTTCGATTTCTTATTTGAATGCATTTGTTACCTCAAAAAACCCTAACTATGTCAATCAGTTAGGTTTTGATGCTGATGTTGTTGATGCAAGCAACATTATTCCGAATGGTGCGACGAGTGCAACTCTTACACTCACCACGAGTGGTGAAAGTTATATTCCCGGTTGTGTTACCACTGCTATAGAATTATTCGCACCGGATATTCAAACAGCAAAAACGGGGCTTGATTTAAATGGTGGACTTTTAGAGCCGGGAGATACTTTGGAATATACTCTCGTTTCAAAGAATATTGGTCAAGATGGCGCGAGAGATGTAATCCTGTACGATACGATTCCGACTTTTTCCTCATACGTTGCCGGGTCACTAAAAATTACAACCGGTGCAAACGTAGGCACAAAGACTGATGCAACCGGAGACGATCAGGCAGAATATAAATCAACAGGGAATCTTGTTCTGTTCCGATTAGGGACTGGTGCTAACGGTTCACAAGGTGGAACGCTCGCATTAAGCGAAAGTACCACTGTAAAATTCAAAGTATTAATTGATCCTCTCGTTGCTGATCAGGCACGAGTTCGCAATCAAGGTTCTGTTGCATTTACTTCACAAACATTGCTCACACCGTATGAAGTAAAAACATTTGCCGCTGATACGGTTGTTGTGTGGGCGGCGGATTTGCGCGTGACCAAAACTGCAACTCCAACATCAATTCAAGGTGGTCAGAATACTGTTTTCACAGTTAAAGTTGTAAACTTCGGAAAGAAAAATACAACCGGTGTAACTGTTGCAGATACTCTTCCATCAGGATTATCTTTCGTCTCTTCATCGGCAACGTTAGGCACATACAGCAGTTCGACAGGAATCTGGACAGTCGGTTCATTCGGTGTCGGCGATAGTGCAATTTTGACAATCACCGCAACCGGAACTTCCGGCGGGACTAAAACGAATACGGCTTTAACAAAAGCATCGTCACGACCTGACCCGTATCCAACCAATAACTCATCATCCGTTTCAGTCACTGTCTCTGATACATCGGCTCCCGCAGCGCCCGTTATTACATTCCCGCTTGACGGAAGTTCAACAAATGATAATACACCGACAATTACCGGAACAGCGGAAGCGTTCAGCAAAATCAGAGTGTATGTTGATGGGATTTTAAAAGATTCTGTTACAGCCAATAGTTCAGGAAACTGGAGCTACACTTCTGCATCACTAACGCAGGGTAGCCACACTGTACGGGCGACAGCAACAGACGGTTCGGGAAACAATTCTCCTTCTTCTCCGACAAATACGTTTACTGTTGATACCGGCGCACCTGCAAAACCTATTATCACTGTCCCATCTAGCGGACAAACGTTCACTACGTCAACTCCAACATGGTCGGGAACATCAGAAGCAAATGTAAAAATTCGGTTATATGTAAGCGATGTACTTTTTGATTCAACCTACGCAGATGCCTCCGGAAACTGGACGTATCTATGCAAAGGATTAACAAACGGTTCCTATATTTTACGTGCACGGGCGGTTGATGCGGCAGGAAATGTCAGTGAAAAATCAAGTTCGAAAGATTTTACTATTGCAGATTCAACGGCACCTGCGGCTCCGGTCGTTCAGACTCCCGCAAATGGGAGTACGATTTCAACAACAACTCCTGTCGTTTCAGGAACTGCAGAACCATACAACAAGATTCGGATTTATGTTGACGGTGTATTGAAAGATTCTGTCACTGCAAACGCTTCCGGCAACTGGACATACACAAGCACAGCGCTTTCACAGGGAAGCCATAATGTAAAAGCAAAAGCAGTTGACCCTGCAGGAAACACTTCGGGTTACTCAAATATAAACACCTTTACGGTTGATACAGTCGCTCCAAGCGCACCGGTTGTCGTTCTCCCTGCGAACGGAAGCACGATTACTACTTCACGACCGGTGTTTACAGGAACAGCAGAAGCAAACAGCAAGGTTCGAATTTATCTTGACGGTGTGTTAACTGATTCAACAACGACGAATGGTTCGGGCAATTGGTCTGATACATGCAACGCAACACTTACAGACGGAAGTCATAATGTGAAAGCTGTTGCAGTAGATGCGGCAGGAAATGCATCAGGATTTTCGAACACGAACACATTTATCATTGATGCTGGCGCACCGAATGCACCTGTCGTTATTGCACCGGCTAACGGCAGTACGGTTGCAACAACAACTCCAACGTTCAGTGGCACGGCAGAAACAAACAGCAAAGTCAGATTATATGTTGACGGTATATTGGTTGATTCTACAACAGCGAATGGTTCAGGTGCATGGAGTAAGGTGAGCGCGGCTCTCTCACAGGGCAGTCATACAATAAAAGCCACTGCAACCGATGCCGCAGGAAATACTTCGGTATTTTCCAACACGAATACATTTACCATTGATACTGTTGCCCCGAACGCTCCTGTTGTTTCGACTCCGGCAAATGGAAGTTATGTAACGACGACGACTCCACTCTTCACCGGAACTGGTGAAGCAAACAGCAAAGTCAGAATTTATGTTGATGGCGTCTTAGTTGATTCAACGACTGCAAATGGTTCCGGCGCATGGTCGGATACGAGCGCGGCGTTGGCGCAAGGAAGCCATACCATTAAAGTTACCGCAACCGATGCAGCTGGAAACACATCAGTATTTTCTAACACGAATACATTTACAGTTGATAGTGTCGCACCGAATGCGCCTGTGGTTACAGCACCTTCAAACGGAAGTTATGTTACCATAACAACTCCGCTCTTCAACGGCACGGCTGAAGCAAACAGCAAGGTCAGAATGTATGTAGATGGTGTGTTAGTTGATTCGACTACTGCAAACGGTTCCGGCGCGTGGTCGGATACGAGTGCGGCGCTTGCACAGGGAAGTCATACAATCAAAGTTACTTCAACTGATGCGGCTGGTAATACTTCAGTATTTTCCAACACTAATACATTTACAATTGATACCGTCGCTCCGAACGCGCCAATCGTTGCGGCGCCTGCGAACGGAAGCACTGTCGCTACAACAACGCCAACCTTCAGCGGAACTGCTGAAGCGAACAGCAAAGTTCGACTCTATGTTGATGGTGTATTAGTAGATTCAACAACGGCGAATGGTTCCGGCGCATGGAGTAAAGTGAGCGCGGCTCTTGCTCAAGGTAGTCACACGATTAAAGTAACTGCAACCGATGCGGCAGGAAATACATCCGTCTTTTCGAACATCAATACATTTACAGTTGATTCCATTGCGCCGAATGCGCCGGTTGTAACAGCGCCTGCAAACGGTAGTACAGTCAACACGACAACACCGACATTTACCGGAACGGCAGAAGCAAACAGCAAAGTTCGTTTGTATGTTGACGGCGTGTTGGTTGATTCAACAACGGCAAATGGTTCCGGCGAGTGGAGTAAGGTCAGTGCAACTCTCGCACAAGGTAGTCACACAATCAAAGCAACGTCCGTAGATGCGGCAGGAAATGTTTCATCATTCTCCAACACAAATACATATACGGTTGATACAACCGCTCCGAATGCACCTGTGGTAACCGCTCCGGCAAACGGAAGTACTGTTGCAACAACGACTCCGACATTCAGCGGAACAGCGGAAGCAAACAGTAAAGTTCGACTCTACGTTGACGGTGTCTTAGTTGATTCGACAACAGCGAACGGTTCCGGCGCGTGGAGTAAAGTTAGCGCGGCTCTCGCTCAGGGAAGTCATACTATCAAAGCAACGTCCGTAGATGCGGCGGGAAATGTTTCCGGATTTTCTAACACAAATACTTTCACGGTTGATACCGTCGCTCCGAGCGCTCCCGTAGTAACTGCGCCATCAAACGGAAGTACGGTCAACACAACAACCCCGACATTCAGCGGTACTGCGGAAGCGAACAGCAAAGTCCGAATTTATGTTGATGGCGTGTTGGTTGATTCGGCTACAGCGAACGGTTCCGGCGCATGGAGTAA
>JACPVN010000290.1 GCA_016191715.1 Ignavibacteriota bacterium
TTTCACCAACTGTCGGAATGGTTTCCGGCTCTGCATTACTGATTGATTATGTCCTCACCATAACGATTTCCATTGCAAGTTGTGCTGATGCCGTGTTTAGTTTTCTTCCTCCTTCATGGTATCAATATCGTTTGCTCTTTGCAATCTTTGCGCTTACATTACTCTCGATAATGAACTTACGCGGAGTCAAAGAATCTGTCTCTGTGTTAGTCCCGATATTCTTAACATTCGTCGTCACTCATGTTATTGTTCTTGGATATGCAATTTTATCACACGTTGCAAATTTCGGTGAAGTAAGTAGCGCCGTCGTAACTGATATTCGAGGTGCACACTCTGAGATTGGTTATTTAGGAATGTTATTTGTCATTCTACGGGCGTATAGTATGGGCGCCGGTACATTTACCGGAATCGAAGCGGTCAGCAACGGTATGCCGATACTTCGTGAACCGAGAGTTGAAACAGCAAAGCGAACAATGCGGTACATGGCAATTTCCTTGAGTATTGTTGTTGCCGGGTTGATGCTTGCTTATCTTTTTTATAGCGTCGAGCATCAAGCAGGGAAAACGTTAAACGCAGTACTGTTTGAAAAAATAACAACTGAGTGGGGTGGAGGAAGTTGGGCAAACATCTTTCTTCTCGTGACGCTTGTTTCTGAAGCAGTTTTACTTTTTGCCGCGGCTCAAGCAGGATTTCTTGATGGTCCCCGCATTTTATCAAGCATGGCAGTTGACCGTTGGTTTCCGAGCAAGTTTCAAATTCTTAGTGACAGATTAGTGACACAAAACGGCGTCCTCCTCATGGGCGGAACTGCTCTTATAACTTTGATTCTCACAAACGGCTCGGTGAAGTTTCTTGTTGTGTTGTATAGTATCAACGTGTTCATCACGTTTGTTCTCTCACAATTAGGCATGGTTCGTCATTGGTGGATGGTTCGTGCAAAAGAAATTCTGTGGAAGAAAAAAATACTCATCAATGGTGTCGGTCTTGTACTTTCCGGATTTATTTTGGTGACAATGACGGTTCTGAAATTTAATGAAGGCGGTTGGATTACGTTGCTCATTACCGGTAGTTTGGTGGTTGTTGCAATCCTCATCAAACGGCATTACATTAAAACCACTAAAATGTTAAAGCGCCTGAATGAATTAGTTATCTCGGCGACAGATATTTCCGAAAGCAAAAATGATGAGACAGACAAATTGCCGGAATTTAATCCTCGTGCAAAGACAGCTATTATGTTAGTCAATGGTTTTAATGGAATCGGACTTCACACGCTACTTAATTCCATACGGTTATTCGGAGGGGTGTTTAAGAATTTTATCTTTGTGCAGATTGGAGTAATTGATGCGGGCAATTTCAAAGGTGCGCAAGAGTTGACTCATCTCGAAACGCACGTGACAAAAGAATTAGACAGGTATGTGAAGTTCATTCAGCGACATGGACATTTTGGTGCGGCAGTTTCTGCCGCCGGAACTGATGTCGTTGAAGAAACTCTCAAAATAGCTCCTGACTTATTAAAAAAATATCCCGGCGCAGTCTTCTTCGGAGGGCAACTTGTATTTCCTGAGGAGTCGTTCCTGAATCGTTGGCTCCATAATTATATTGTCTTTGCAATCCAACGAAAGTTTTATCACCAAGGGATTCCGTTCGTCATTCTTCCTATCAGAATCTAACATGGAAAACCTCGAAACAACAGTTACAACCAATAAAAAAGAATTTCGTTGTGGCTATGTAGCAATCATCGGTGAACCAAATGTCGGAAAATCTACTTTGATGAATGCTCTCATCGGTCAGAAAATTTCGATTGTCACACCGAAACCGCAAACTACGCGGCACAAAGTGCTGGGAATATTCACCAACGAAGATTGTCAGATTGTTTTTCTTGATACTCCCGGCTTATTGAAACCAAAATACCGGCTTCACGAAGCAATGATGAATTCTGCACGAGCGGCAATTAACGATGCAGATGTTGTTTTGATGATGATTGATGCTGTTCGGGCAAAATCTTCTTCTGCTAAAGAACATGAATTAGAGTTTCAATTTTTGCAAGGTATCAATAAATCTGCGTATCTTCTCATCAATAAAATTGACGCGGTTGAGAAACAGGAACTTCTTCCGGTGATTGCAGAATATACGGCGCAGTTTCCCTTCAAAGAAGTATTCCCGATATCTGCGTTGAACAATCAAGGAACGAGCGAGTTGCTTGCTTCGATTGCAAAAGAACTTCCCGTTCATCCGCCTTTTTATCCGACTGATTCTATCAGTGAGCAGTCGGAACGGTTCTTTGTCAGCGAAATTATCAGAGAAAAAATCTTCGAGAAGTACCGTGAAGAAATTCCCTACTCAACCACAGTGGATATTGTTCAGTTCAAGGAGGAAGATGGGAAGAAGGATGAAATTCATGCCGAAATTTATGTCGAACGAGATACACAAAAGGGAATTCTCATCGGCAAA